>JBDTZT010000491.1:0-3950 GCA_040005005.1 Actinomycetota bacterium | reverse complement strand
GCTCGTGAAGGTCGAACTAGCCGGCGTTTCAGCGGAAGACATCGAAATTGAAATTCAGGGCAACGTACTTTACATCGCCGGCACGCGGCGCGATAAATCTTGCGCGGCGGGCGTTTCGTATCATCAGATGGAAATTACTTACAGCCGTTTTGAGAAAACTTTGACCTTTCCGGCTTCGATTGAAGGCGCTCATATCGAACATAATTTCGACAACGGTTTGCTGATCATCCATTTGCTGAAAAGCGGACGGACAAAAGCGTAAGTAAAAAGTGCATCTAAACGCAACTTAAAAATTTTATGAGTGAAGAAATTACACAAAATCAAACAGAAAGCAAACAAAATGCACCGCAGCAGTTTGAAATTGCGGTTTTACCGCTTCAGAATACGACGATGTTTCCCGAAACGGTGGTGCCGCTTTCGGTCGGACGGACACGTTCGATTAAAGCGGTCGAAGCGGCGCTTGCGACGGAAGAAAAACTGATCGCCTGTGTGACCGTAAAAACGCCTGAAATTAAGGGAAGCGATGCCAAAGCGGTTGACCTCTACGAGGTCGGCACGATCGTCAACATCAAACGAATGATGCGCAACGACGGCGTTATGCAGCTTATCGTGCAGGGCGTTGACCGCGTGAAAATTTTGTATTGGGCGCAGGAAGAACCGTTTTTACGGGCGAAAGTCGAGATTTTGCCTGATTTGAAGGTTGAGGACGAAGAAGAAGTCGAAGCCTTGAAGCGCAATATTCAGGGAATGATTCAAGAGGCACTGGCGATGCTTCCGAATATTCCGCCCGAAGTGCGAATGGCGGTGATGTCGCAAAACAATTCGGTTCAGCTTTCCTATTTTCTCGCGTCCGTGCTGGATTTGGGCGTGGACACCGAACAGAAAATGCTCGAAGCGGAAACGGCGGACCGTCTTTTGATGCTGACGCACGCCGCTCTGGCGAAAGAGCTTGAAATTATGCAGCTTCGTTCAAAAATTGCAAGCGAAGCGCAGAGCGAGATGGATAAATCACAGCGTGATTATATCCTGCGCCAGCAAATGAAGGCGATTCAAAAGGAACTCGGCGATGATGAAACGGGCGAAAAAGCCGAAGCCGAACAATTGCGCGAACGTCTGGAAACGGCGGATTTGCCCGAAGAAATTCGCAAGGAAGCCGAACGCGAACTGCGAAGAATGGAACAGCTTCCGCAAGCGGCGCCCGATTATCACGTGATCAGAACGTATCTTGAATACATTCTGGAACTTCCCTGGAAAAAATCGAGCGAGGAAAAACTTGATTTAAACGAGGCGCAGAAAATTCTCGACGAAGACCATTACGGACTTGAAGACATCAAAAAACGGATTTTGGAATCGCTCGCGGTGGTCAAACTTCGTCCCGATTCAAAAAGTCCGATTATTCTGTTTGTCGGACCGCCGGGCGTTGGCAAAACTTCGCTCGGACGTTCGATTGCGCGGGCGCTTGGAAGAGAATTCGACCGCATCAGTTTGGGCGGCGTGCGCGATGAAGCGGAAATTCGCGGACATCGCCGAACATATGTCGGCGCAATGCCGGGCCGAATTATTCAGACATTCCGGCGCGTTGGCGTGAATAATCCCGTTTTGATGCTCGACGAAATTGACAAAATGGGCAACGATTACCGCGGCGATCCGGCGGCCGCTTTGCTCGAAATTCTCGATCCGGCACAAAACAATACGTTCCGCGACCATTATCTCGATCTGCCGTTCGATTTGTCGAAAACTTTTTTTATTGCAACGGCAAACCAGCTCGGACCGATTCCGCATCCGCTTCGGGACCGAATGGAAATTATCAGTCTCGCAGGGTATTCGGACGCGGAAAAATTGAATATCGCCAAGCAGTATTTGATTCCGCGTCAAATCAAAGAAAATGGATTGCAGAATGACCAAATCGAAATTTCAGACGACGCGATAAATCTTTTGACGATGCGCTACACACGCGAAGCGGGTGTTCGCCAACTGGAGAGAACCGTCGGAAATCTGGCGCGAAAAGTCGCTCTGCGAGTCGCGCAGGGTTTGACCGAAAAAGTGACGATTACCGCCACTGACATTAAAGGCTATTTGGGCGCACCGCGTTTTTATCCCGAAGAAGCGCGTACGGAACTTCCCGCCGGCGTCGCCACGGGAATGGCTTGGACGGAAATGGGCGGCGAAGTTCTGTTTATCGAAGCGACACTTCTTCCGGGCGGCAGCGGTTTGACGTTGACCGGACAGCTCGGCGAAGTGATGAAAGAATCGGCGATGGCGGCGCGTTCGTATCTCTGGTCACATGCGACGGAATTGGGAATTAACGCGGAAGCGATCAAACAAAACGGTGTTCACGTCCATGTTCCGGCCGGTGCGATTCCGAAAGACGGACCGAGTGCGGGCGTCACGATGGCTTCGGCTCTGGCCTCGCTTTATACGGGCAGAAAAGTGCGTTCGGATACTTCAATGACGGGCGAAATCACGCTTTCGGGACTTGTTTTTCCCGTCGGCGGCATCAAGGAAAAAGTCCTGGCGGCGCATCGCGCAGGAATTCGGCGTATTGTTCTGCCGCAAAAGAACGAAGCTGATATTGAAGAAATTCCCGAAGACGTGCGGAATGAACTGGAAATTATTCCGGCGAAATATATCAGCGATGTTTTGAATGCGGTTTTGGAAACCGAGCCGAGTGAAACGAATAATAAAAATTACGCGCTTCACAGTCTTGAGCAACATTCCGACGGCGCAAATGAACCGTTAATTGCCAAAGAAAATTCCTAGTTTCAGCAAAATTCGGGTTAGATGAGTGATAATTCATTCCGAATTATCACTCATTTTTTTATTTGTTGAAAAAAATGATGATTTTATATATCTTTAGTTGGAAAAACACAACAAAATAAGTGTATGCTTAATAGTTAATGTTTGGGGCGAAAGTCTTCTCTTTAACATAGCTCTAGCGGTTTTTTAGAGAGCAACACTCTTCCTTTTCAAACACGAACTTTTAAATAAGAATTTAATACGGAAATTTAATATAAAATGGCATTTAAGTCTTTGTTTAGTTTATTTTCGAGTGATTTGGCGATTGACCTTGGAACCGCCAACACGCTCGTTTATGCGAAAGGTCGCGGAATTGTTGTTTCAGAACCTTCTATTGTTGCAATTAATAAAATTACGAATCAGGTCGAAGCCGTCGGACGCGACGCGAAAGAAATGCTCGGCCGAACGCCGGGAAACATTGTCGCAATTCGTCCGATGAAAGACGGTGTGATCGCTAATTTTGAAGTTACGGAAAAAATGCTCCAGCATTTCATCCGCAAAGCGCACAACGGAAAATCCTGGGTGCGGCCGCGGGTCGTCATCGGAATTCCTTCGGAAATCACGCAGGTCGAACGCCGCGCCGTTGAAGATTCGGCGTATCGGGCGAAAGCGTCGGAAGTTTATCTCGTCGAAGAAGCGATGGCGGCGGCCATCGGGGCCGGACTGCCGATCACCGAACCACACGGAAATATGATCGTTGACATCGGCGGCGGCACGACCGACATCGCCGTTATTTCGCTGTCGGGCATTGTTTATTCGCGTGCCGTGCGCGTCGCCGGAAACGAGATGGACGAAGCAATTACGCAATTTATCAAACGCAAATACAATCTGCTGATCGGTGAACGCACATCGGAAGCGATTAAAATCGCGCTCGGTTCGGCGTTTCCGCTTGAAGAACCGCTTTCGATGGATGTGCGCGGACGAAACCTGATCGAAGGCATTCCCAAAACCATAACGATTACCGACGAGGAAATCCGCGAAGCGCTCTCCGATGCGGTTTCGACGATTGTCAATGCCGTGCGCGTCGCGCTTGAAAGAACACCGCCGGAACTTTCCGCCGACATCGTCGAACGCGGCATTGTGTTGACGGGCGGCGGCGCGCTCCTGAAGAATCTCGATCGCCGTCTCTCGATTGAAACGGGCTTGCCTGTCTC
>JBDTZT010000490.1:0-3953 GCA_040005005.1 Actinomycetota bacterium | reverse complement strand
AAAAATCAAGCGGCTCGCAAGCTCCGTCAACAGCGGATGGTCTTCCAGGCAATCTGACGGCACACGCTGTGAAGACTGAAAGTAATCCGATAACATCCGAGCCTGTTGCCAATGTCGGGCAAGTTCCCGCAACTGCAACCAATAACCTTCAACCAAATCTTTTTTGAAAACACTAAAAACTATGAGTGAAAACGTGAACCTAGAAAATAATAATCAGGCAGCCGACGCGCCTTCCGCGACCGCCATCATCAAGATCGAAGGACAGGAATTTCCTCTGGATGTCAAAATCGCAGCCGACGATAACCTGCTCAAAACAGCTTTGAGTCCGCATTACCCGTCGATCAAAAACGCTCAGGTTTCGAAGCGGAAAGTTTCGTCTTTTTGGAATCTTGGTTGACATCCATTCAGAAAAACCTCTCATACGCCTTCGCGTCGGCATTTACGATTCATTTTGGGAAATTCCGCTGGAAACCGTGGCGGACGCACCGCCCGAAAATTTAACAGATTTGGTCAAAGAGGAAAATGAGCGATTATTGGAAATTTCTCAAAATCTTGAATCGCAAGTAATAAATTACATCTGCGCCGAAGAGTATCAATTTTCTCCAAATCAAATTTACATCGAAAATTTATAGAAAAAAATTCTCTTTAATTCTATATCTTTTGACAAAAACAATTAGGCATCCAAATTGAATTTAGTATGATTATTAAAAACAACTTTATCAGTTTTGGAAGTCATTCAAACAGGCTGTTTATTTTTTCAGTTGAGTGATATGCAATTTGGTAGCTCAGAATTAACTAGAAGTTTTAAGTTTCGCATTAAAACAAACAAGACAATTTCTGCAAAACTAGAAAATACGCTGGATTTATGCAGATTTCTTTATAACTCCGCCCTTCAAGAACGGCGTGATGCATACAAACTGAACCGCGTTTCGCTCAATTATTGTGATCAAGCTAATCAATTATCTGAAATCAAAAGGACGAATCCTGAATATTTAGGTATTTATTCTCAGGTTTTACAAGATGTTTTAAAACGACTTGATAAATGCTTTCAATCTTTTTTCAGACGGGTAAAACAAAATACAAAAGCGGGATTTCCCAGATTTCAAAGAAAAAACAGGTTTGATTCATTCTGCTAAACACAAAGCGGTTTTAGTCTTTCGGGGAACAAACTAACTCTTTCCAAAATCGGGATAGTAAAAATAAGACTTTCTCGTGAAATTAAAGGTCGGGTAAAAACCTGCACAATCAAAAGGGAACTCGATAAATGGTTTGTTATATTTACGGTCGTAACTGCCATTAATCCATTACCCAAAACTAGTCATGAGGCAGGTTTGGACGTAGGGATCAATTCATTTGCGACGCTTTCGGATGGAACTAAGATTGCAAATTTCAAATTCTACGAATCCACTTTGAAGAAATTAAGAGTTGCACAGCGTCGCGTGTCAAGGCGAAAGAAGGGAAGCTCCGGTAGACGAAAAGCCGTTTTTGAATTGTGTAAAATTCATCAAAAAATCAAGAATCAGCGCAATGATTTTCATAATAAAGTTTCAGCTTATCTGGTAAAAACTTATGACGTGATTTGCATTGAAAAAATTAATATTGAGGGATTACTAAAAGGTTTCCTCAATAAACAAATATTGGATGCCGGTTGGAGTAGCTTCTTCTCAAAACTGAAATCGAAGGCAGAATGCGCCGCGAAAACAGTTATAGAAGTTTCTTCTGCTTTCACGTCGCAGGATTGTTCGTCTTGCGGTTTCAGAGTAAAAAAAGATTTATCAGAACGAACACATCATTGTTCAGAGTGCGGATTAAAACTAGACCGTGATGTAAATGCCGCCAGAAATATACTCGCGCTTGGTCGAAGCGCTAAAGACTTAACTAGAGCCGATAGGCTGTGAGTGTCTTTAGAATCTCTTTTCCAAGCCCTTTAAAACTGAAAGGAGATAGACATGAATCTGGACTTAAGTTTTTTAAACGCCAAATTAGTTCTTCCGGTTGATTACAAATTAGTCGAGTTTTGGCTTATCGGAGCAGGCGGAACGGGCTCTTTTATGGCGATGAATCTCGCCCGTCTTGCTTTTGAACTCAAAGTTTCAGGAAAAAGAGCAAATATCATTATTGTTGACCCTGACCGTGTGAAAGAAGGCAATATTCCGCGCAGTAATTTTTGTTTTGCGGAAATCGGTGCAAATAAAGCCGAAACTCTCGCCGGACGCATTGCGCGAGCGTGGGGAATCGAAGTCGGATTTGTCAAAGAAGGATTTCATCCCGCCTTGCTCGAATCAAAATCTGATGATTGGAGGGCGAAATATTCGGATTCAAACAAACTGAAGATTCTAGTCGGCTGCGTTGACAATCACCTCGCCCGGGGAAACATGCACGAAGCCGTCAAACTTTATAATGACAAGGTTTATAACACGCGGGCTCTGCGTTTGTGGTGGATTGACGGCGGCAACGGGCGCGATAGCGGACAGGTTTTGATCGGTAACCATTTGGATAAAAAGGAAATCTGCGAATCCGCGCACGAGTCTCCAATTCTTTCGCTTTTGCCTGCACCAAGTCTGCAGCACCCGGAACTTCTTAAGATAGAAACGCTAAAACTGAAATCCCAAAGTAATCAAGAGGCAGAAGGCAGAATTACTTGTGCCGAACGAATCCGCCTTAAAGAGCAAAGTTTGAACATCAACCAGATGGTGGCGGTTGAAATGTCCGAAATGTTGTCGGAACTGCTACTGACTCACAAATTGAAACGCTTTGCATCTTATTTTGATTTGGAATCGGGCGCCAGCCGCTCCGTTTACTGTACACCTGAAGCTATCGCAGAGAGGACAAACTACAAATTCAAGCTGACTTTCGTCTCTTAAATTTTATAGATAACAATCTTCTTTCTTCTTCAAATTTTCTTTGTTTGAGGATGACAATAACGGTAAAGTGTGGAACGTGAAATTTTCATTGTGAAGCAAATGTCACGCGGTTTATTTTCCAGATTTTTCATCAATGTCCGTGCCATTTGAATCTGTGCTTTCGTCAATTTTTTCGGTCTGCCGGTCACGACGCCTCTGTCACGGGCAGACCTAAGCCCAGCCCGGGTTCTTTCGCGAATCATTTCTCTTTCGAATTCCGCTAATGCGCCGAAAACGTGAAAAACCAACTTGCCGCCCGAAGTTCTCGTATCAACACATTCCTGCAATGAAACGAATTCGACGCCCTTTAACTGCAAATGATTCATTGTATCGATGAGGTGTCGCAGGCTTCTGCCTAAACGGTCTAATTTCCAAACGATCAGCGAGTCTCCTGAACGGCAAAAATCAATAGCGTCGATCAAACCTTTCCGCGTGTCGATCGAGCCGCTGGCGGTATCGGTAAAGACCTTTTCGCAGCCCGCTCTTTCCAAAGCGTCGATTTGCAAAAACATATTTTGGTCGAAAGTCGAAACGCGCGCGTATCCGATTTTCATCTCAATTTTCCTCCTTTTTTGTGTTTTTTTCTTTAGACGTAGTAGGTGTCTCAAAAGTCGAAACAGGTACGTTTTTGGGATTTTAGTTATGAGACAACTTTCGAGACAATTCGGCGTTTTTCGATAAAAATGCTTTATTTGCTGATTATTATTATAAAATAAAGAGTTAACGCAATCGAAAAGGGAAGTAAAATTTGCTTTTTACTGAAATCGTAAAGTTGTGTCAAAAAGGGGCGTTTTCGAGACAACAAGAAAGTAGAAGTTTCGCCATCACGTCCATCGAATTGTTACACCATCCTTAACTTGTAACGAATGATGAGTATTTTGCTTTTCGTTTTTCGTTGTCAATTCGGAAGCCAAGAAATAAATCGCCCATTTGACGCGAAGCTGTCAAAGGCAAAGCAACTATTTGAGTTACTCTCGACTCAATATCAGCTAACATTTCAGCTACAATTTCTTCTTGGTTTTGGGGCAAATTGATTTCTCTAATACCATT
>JBDTZT010000489.1:0-3954 GCA_040005005.1 Actinomycetota bacterium | reverse complement strand
CATCAATCACTAAGTGCAAAGGTCGTGCGGCAATTGATTAAGGAAAACTGCCGTTCTGACGGTTGAGCGCGTGCGTGATTTGGACGGTGGAGCGCAAAACCCAAGCATCGGACGGCAGAATTCAAAAGTAGCTGCATCTCGGGGAAAAGCTACCTCAAATCAAAGTTCAAAACGACCGGCCAACACGACAAAAAAACATCGCCAAAATCCGTTTCGAACTGCCCTCGCGGCGGCCGAAGAAAAATTAGTGGATTCGTCAGCAGTTCGGAAAAAAAAACTAACCAGCAAATAAACGATCAATTGTTTAAGCCGACAAAGCACGGGGTCGAAAAAAAGTCTCGATGTATTTTATCAGACGTTCGATTTGTAATAGTATTGTTCGCAAACGAGATCATTACCAGGAGAATTTAAAAGATGGACTTTTCGATGTTAAAGGCGGAAGAGAATCCGACCCGCTGGCGGGTTTCGGTTCTGACCCGGCTGGTCGCGGTTTTGGCTTACGCAATTCCATTGATCGGCGGGGCGCTCAGTTCGTTTTTCCTGATGAAGACTTTTCAAGCCCTGAAGAATTCTCAAACGGCCGGAATTATGGCGGTGATGACCGCGCTTAAAGAGGACGTGCTGCCCGTCACCATTTCAATGTATCTGGCGGCTACGGCAGGCTTCGTCGTGATCGTTGTATTGATCGTTAGGGCGCTGATCGAAACAAAAACCGCTTCGCCCCCAATTTGGTTTTTCGTGCTTGGCGGGTTGCTTTGCCTGATCCCTGCCGGATTGTTTTGGCGGGCCGAGTGGCTGACCGTGCAGGCGATCAGTCCGGGCGGTTCGATCGGCGCGGGCGGAATGGCTGCTGTCGGGGGAGAAATCGCTAATTTGCTGTTAGCGAGCATTGTTTCGGCACCGATCGTTTTTCTGCTTTTAGTGATCGCCTTGGCGGTGCCTTTTAAGTCAGGGTCGAAATCGAATTGGAGCTCGCTGGCAGGTGCGGCGGCGATTGAAATTCTGCTGATCGGGATGGCCGTCGCGATCCCGTTTATGATCGGTGAACCACAGAGAAAAAAGGAAATCGTCGAATTGCCGGGCAATGTTAAATTTGCCGATGAAGACTCCGATATTCGAAAAGATACCTCGGTGATCCTGATTCTGACCGGCGACAATAAAATTTATGTTGAGCAGAAACAAACTTCTCCGGATAAAAATGAAAAAACGGAAAATCCTATCACAAAGGAAGAATTGCCCGAAAAGCTCAAGAAATTGATGGAAGCGAAAACTCCCGACAAACGAATCGTCTATTTGAAGGCGGATGTTAACGCCCCTTATGATAGTGTTTTACAGATTTTCGACATTCTCATAAAAAACGATATCGACAAAGTCGGATTAGTCGCCTACGGCGAAACAAAGGCGAATGATCCATCCCTGCAGCTTTATCCCAAAAGGTTCGAAGTGAAATTACCCGAAGAACCGCGTCAATCGACGATGCGGGACAAACCGTATCCTTTGACATTGGTCGCTTTTTTGAAAAAAGAGGGAACGATCGCGCTTAATAATGAAGAAATGGGAAGCCTGCCCAATCTGGAAAAGCTGACTGATAGATTATCCATTGTTTTTAAAGAACGTGAAAATAGAGGGGTTTTCCGCGAAGGAACGAATGAAATTGAAAAAACGGTTTTCCTACGGGTTTCCAAGTCCTCTAAATACGGAGACTTTATCAAGCTGGTTGAAGCCGTCAGAGCCGGCGGCGCCGAGCCGATCGGAATTCAATTCGATAATGTTAATTTAATCAATGATGTTAGTTTTTAGAATTAATTTTACTTTGTCAAATTAAAAAATCAGCCGTGAACCAGCGCTGATTACGCGGATTTATTCTTTGATTTATCCGCGTAATCCGCGCTGGTTCGCGGCTAAATCTCTTTCTTTCGACTGTGAAGATTTAATCTGACAAAGTAGAACTAATACTGCCAACAATTTATCTTGTTGGAAATCAATCCTTCCTTTGAATCCCTTCTGAGATTCCTTTTTTCAGCTCGCGCAAACCCTGCGTTATATTTTGATAACTTTCTTCATCGTAAAAGTGATCCCGGTTGATGTTATCGGCGAATTTCTACATTGCCTTGTTCGGTTCGTCCTCCGATAAACTTCGCAAAATAATATCGAGTGCTTTTTGATTCGTTCTTGCCCCAATGTCCCTTCCAAGCAATCTGGCGCCGCAGGTTTCGTAATTAATGTCCTCTTCGAGCAGCAAATCGGCATCTTCCCCGGCTTCTTCAAACAAACGCTCTTCATTGCCCGCCTCCAGATATTTTTGCGCGATAAACCAGATTCTGGACACCGTGGGTTCGCTTTCCTGGACGGTCGTTGTAAGCAATAAATTTCAGTAGCGACAGACCGGCCAGTGTTGCAACTTTTAACCTCAGCCCGATTTCCGCTTCAAGGATCAGGGCATTTTGCCAGACTTCCTCAAAGCCGGTCGTGATCATCACAAATCACCGGAAGGCGATTTCCACCAGATCCGGTGTTCGATCCGTTTGTCTTCTTTAAATTTTGAAGTCGCCACTAACGATTTTTTGAGGTTTTCAAATTCGTCCCAGTTTCGCACCGCGACCCCGAAATCGATGCCTTCGGTCCAGCGTCGAATTTTTACCTGATAAACGTATTCCAGGATCAGATCACGGGCAAACGCTTCGTAATCTCTCGCGAGTCGCCGAAACCGCGCCGCCCAGCCGAAACTCTGCTCGACGACCCACCACCGTGGCAGTAAGACAAAGCCTTTCTTTGCTTCCGCCAATTTCACGAACTTCAACCGAATCCCGTTCGCTGCCGCAGCTTCCGCCGCCGCCCCCGTATAACCTTGATCGACAAATGCCAATTCAACTGTTTTGCCCGTCACTTACTGCACTTTTTTCGCCAATTCTCCGACCTGTCCGCGATCCTGCTCATTAGCTGGGGTGACCAGCACCGCCAACAGATTTCCCAATGTATCAACCGCGATGTGGGTTTTACTGCCTTTTCTGCGTTTGGTTCCATCATACTCGGCGCGGTCACCTGATTCCGGCGTCGTCGAGCTTGATGGTGATCGCCATGTTATACCGTCCCTTCGAGGTCTTCGCGCATAAGCGCTCCCTCCGCGAACACTCGAGCGAGCACGAACGTGAGAAATACGGCCAGCCAGCCGTTGATCGAAAAGCCTGCGTCGAGATGAAGCGGCTATGCCTTGGTCGAAACGGACGCGCCGATTGCGCCGATCATAATACAGAGAAGGTTCAGCAAGAGCAGCACCCATGCGATCGTTTGCAGCCGGTGCGTATTCGCGGCGACGAAAGGGTCGCCCGCGTGAACCGTTTCAACCATCACAAGCAGCCGTTTTAAGACGGCGTAGTGCTGAGGAGTTGCGGCGAAATTTTGATTTCTTATTCTTATTTTGAAAAGAATATACCGTTAGCTTCCTGAAGGTGATTCCAAAAATACAAATTCTCTCATTTTTTTCAGCTTTACAGCTATATCTCCAATTGTCCTTTATTTCCAAAGTTTGCTTACTTCTGATTATCGAGATTGTTGATTAAGCCGATCAATGAATCAAGAGAAGAACTGCTTGTGGCGGCGTTCGGCTTACTAGAACGAATTTGCTTCAGTACATCATCAATCGCATTGTCCATCGCTGTCCATTTATCCTGGTTCATCGGACGTAGTTTTGGTTGAGCATTGTCCCACGCCGATTCCAAATCTCCAGCCCGCGATTTTGCGCCCTTCAGATCACCGGCGTTGACCAGGCGCGACATGTCTTCGGCGATTTTGCGAAAGGCGGAAAGGTCTCCGAGCGGTTTGCCTGACGAATCAGCGACGACGGGCGTTGTCGCTGATTGCGGATTTGCCTTCTGTTTGCCGAGGTTATCCATTATATTAATGAACGATTCGAGAGATGAACTGCTCGCGGCGGAGTTCGGTTGACCCGCGCGA
>JBDTZT010000488.1:0-3961 GCA_040005005.1 Actinomycetota bacterium | reverse complement strand
CTCGAAGCGAATCAGAGTTTAATAATTCCGCCGAATGTCGAACATTCTTCGCTCGCTCTTGCCGATACACTCGCCGTTGTTGCTACAAATTATCGTCCCGAATGGAACGAAAACAGCGATTTCTGGCTTCACTACAATACAGACAATCATCTTTGGGCAGTCTAGCGATTTTGGATATTGGATATTGGATTTGTTCACGCATTAATAGGCGCGAGCCTTATTCGAAGTGTTTTAGGTAAAAAATCAATTCGAATGGTAACAAATTAATCTGAATATCGAACCAATCCAAAATCCAAAATCTAAAATCCAAAATCAAAATATGTCTTTTGAGAACATTGAATGGATTTGGAAAAACGGCGCGATTATTCCGTGGGCTGAGGCGACCGTTCACGTTTCGGCGCACGGGCTTCATTACGGAAGCGGCGTTTTTGAAGGAATCCGCTGTTATGAAACCGAAAGCGGACCCGCGCTTTTTCGCGTGCGGGATCATTACGAACGCCTTCATGCTTCGGCGGAAGTTTACGGTTTTGCAATTCCTTATTCGGTTGAAGAATTGACCGAAGCGACGTGCGAACTCATCAAACGCAACAGATTTAAAAGCTGTTATGTGCGCCCGATTTGTTTTATGGGATCGGGAAGTTTGGGCGTTTTCCCGCGAAATTGCCCGACGGAAGTTTCGATTATGGCTTGGAACTGGGCGGCATACCTCGGCGCGGAAGGTTTGGAAAAAGGCGTCCGCATCACGGTTTCGCCGTGGCGCAAATTTCATTCTTCGATGATGCCGACGACCGCCAAAGCTTGCGGACAATATCTGAATTCGATCTTAGCCGTCAGCGATGCTTTTGCACGCGGCTTTGATGAAGCACTTTTACTCGACGTTGAAGGAAAGCTCGCCGAAGGTTCGGGCGAAAATCTTTTTGTAATCAAAGACGGCGTGATTTACACGAACAAAGCCGACGATTCCATTTTGATGGGCATCACGCGCTCGGCGGCGATTGAAATTGCGTGCGCCGAAGGTTTTACGGTCAGGGCAAAATCGCTCGAATTGGGTGATTTATTAAACGCCGACGAAGCATTTTTTACGGGAACGGCCGCCGAAATTACGCCGATTCGTGAAGTTGACGCTTCCATTATCGGGACGGGAAAACGCGGCGCGATTACGGAAAAAATTCAGACCGTCTTTTTTGACGCGGTCAACGGACGCGACGAGCGTTTTGCAAAATGGCTCCAACCGGTTGAACAATTCGTCGCGTTCCTTTAGCTTTAAGGATTATGAGTGAGCCGATAATAAATAATCCGCGAGCGGAAATTGACGCGATTGATAGCGAAATTCTGAGCCTATTGAACAAACGCGCCGAAATCGCTTTGCGGGTCGGTGCAGCGAAAACTGTGGTTGACACTTCGCTCTGCGATCCAAAACGTGAAAGCGAAGTTTTGAGGCGTCTGACAAAACAAAATTCGGGTCCGTTTGACGAACAGAGTATCGAAAATATTTTTCAGCGAATCATTGACGAATCTTTGCATCTTCAGCAAAAAACTTATCGCAAACCATTTGAAACGGCGGAAGAAACAAAGCTGGAAATCGCGCATTTGACAGGGAAATCGCGGGTTGCTTTCCAAGGCGAACGCGGAAGTTTCAGCGAAGCGGCGGCTCTCGGGATTTTGGGCGAAGACTGTCAAACTGTTCCGTGTCAGACATTTGACGATTTGTTCAAAGCAATTGATGAAGGCAAAGCGGATTATATTTTATCGCCGCTTGAAAATTCGCTGGTCGGTTCGGTTCACCGCTGTTACGATTTGCTGCTGCATAGTTCTTTGAACATTGTCGCAGAAATAATTTTGCCGATCTCGCATTTTTTGGTCGCTGCGCCAAAAGCGACGCTCGAAACAATTAAGACGGTCGAATCGCATCCGGTCGCGCTCGCGCAGTGCGAAAGATTTTTTGCCGCGCATCCCGATTTAAAAGGTGTGGCGGCGGATGATACCGCCGGAAGCGTGCGCCGTGTGGTCGAAAGCGGTGATACAACGCGGGCGGCAATCGGCGGAAAACGCACGGCGGAAATTTACGGCGGAAAAATCATTCGGGAACATATCGAAGACCACGCGGAAAATTACACGCGCTTCGTGCTTTTATCGTCTAATGCCAACGAATCGGAGAAGGGCAGGAAGATTTCGTTGATTGTCCGGCTTAAACATCAGCCCGGCGCGTTGCATAATGCGCTGCGCCCGTTCGTGCGGCGCGGAATTGATTTGCTGAAAATCGAAAGCCGACCGATTAAGGGTGCGCCGTGGCAGTTTAATTTTTATTTCGATTTGAAAATGCCGTCGAGCGAAAGTGAATTGCGCGGCGCACTCGACGAAATTCGCGAACAAGCCGAAGAAGTTCGCTATCTCGGACGTTATTCAAAAATTGAACTGGCAAAAGAGAAAATGGATGAAATTTTGTAAATCTCATCCAATTAAGAATTAAGAATTAAAAGTTAAAAATTAAAAATTGAAGAAATTTTCATTCAGTTTTAACTTTTAATTCTTAATTTTTAATTCCTGATTTTATAAGCGATGATTATTATTCTTAAACCATATATTGATGGTGAAACCCGGGAGTTTCAGCGTCTTGAAAGTCATTTAAAAAACCTTCCGAATATCGAAATGCGCGTTCATCACGAGCAGGGCGCGGAGCAGATTTTGACCGAGATTTACCTGATCGGAAACACGGCGGCGTTGTCGCTCGACGAGATGAAAAGTTTTCCGGGCGTTGATCACGTCGTCCGCGTTTCGGAAGAATACCGCGTTCTCGGTCGCCACAAAGACGATCACCGACCGAATAATTTCAGTTACAACGGCGTACAATTCAGTCAGGATAATCTAAATGTTTTCGCCGGGCTTTGTGCGGTTGATTCGCCGAAAAGCGTCGAAACGATGATGAAGGCTTTGCAGGAAAACGGGCAGGTTTGCACGCGAATGGGGGCTTACAAACCGCGGACGAGTCCGTATTCTTTTCAAGGGCACGGCAAAAATTGCTTGCCGTATGTCTTTGAACTCGCCGGAAAATATGGAATTAAAGTGATTGCGATGGAAGTCACGCACGAATCGCACGTTGACGAAATCAGCGAAGCGTTGGACAAAACCGGCAATCCGACCGGCGTAATGCTCCAAATCGGAACGCGCAACACGCAGAATTTCGAGCTTTTGAAAATCGTCGGAAGGCAGCAGGAATTTCCGGTTTTGCTCAAACGCGGTTTTGGAATCACGCTCGACGAATCGCTCAACGCGGCTGAATATCTCGCCAGCGAAGGCAATCAAAAAGTCGTCTTCGGTCTGCGCGGAATGAAAACAAACGTCGGCGATCCGCACCGGAATTTCGTTGATTTCGCGCACGTTCCGGTCGTCAAGCGTTTGACGAGAATGCCCGTCTGCATTGATCCGTCCCATTCGGTCGGTTCGCGTTCCCGCAGTTCGGACAACATTCTGGACGTGATGCACGTAACGGCGCAAGGCGTGATCGCGGGCGCAAATATGATTCTGGTTGATTTTCATCCCGATCCGGGTATTGCGCTTGTTGACGGTCCGCAGGCTTTGCGGCTAAACGAATTGCCGAAATTTTTGGAAGACATCAGAATCGTCAGAGAAGCGTATGAGAAAAGAGTTGCGCTTTTTCGTGAAGAATAAAAATTTGACAACAGATTGACACAGATGACACAGATTGAAACTGACATTAAAAAGTTAAAATACAAAAATCCATGTAATCTGTGTTATCCGCTGTAAAAATTAAAATGTGAAACAATTTCAAAAGCAAAATAATTACGAGCGGTGTCGAACGTGCGCCGAACCGGGCGATGCTTCGTGCGGTCGGTTTCGGCGATGAAGATTTTTCAAAACCGATCATCGGCATCGCCAACGGTTACAGCACGATTACGCCGTGCAACTTAAGTTTGGGAAAGCTCGCCGATGACGCAATTTT
>JBDTZT010000487.1:0-3967 GCA_040005005.1 Actinomycetota bacterium | reverse complement strand
ATAACCGTGATATTGCCGGAAGCGTTAAATCCAATGAAACACCGCAGGGACGCGAAGAGGCCAAAAATGATGCAAAGGGAAAAACAAATTGACTTGCCGATTGGAGCGCGGGCATTTCTGTCCGCGCTCCAATCAGCAATTCAACGCTTCATTCACCGCTAAATAAAACGGCAGTGTTTGCCTTGTTATAAATTCGCAAAGTGATTTCCGCATTCATTTAATTCCCGAATTTATCAGAGTCAAGGGGGATTACGAAAATATTAGATTCCCTGCAAAGGTATTCGGATGCTTGCAATGATGTTAAGTTGGTTTACAATGAGGTTACAATGTTTTGCGCGAATGCCGGAAGCGTTACAGACGTTTCAAATGCTTTGCCGGCGCAATGATACTTTGCCGCTGCATCAGGATAGTTTGCAACGAAATATTTTGGAAATTTTAAAATAATACTTGTTTAACTCATAATTAATATGCATTATTTTTAGTTTCGCGGCTTTCGGATTTGAAACTTTTCTGATATTAATACCGTAGTAACCTGGCGTCATGATTTCCAAAGCAATTGCACTAAATAGTATCCAAAGTTTAACCGACATTGAATTGATTGCGAAAGCAATTGGCGGGCGTGAAGACAGTTTTGAAGAACTCGTCCGGCGCTATCAGCGACCGATTACGAATTACGTTTTTCGGATGCTCAACGATTATGATTCTTCGCTCGACGTCACGCAGGAAGTTTTCATCAAAGTCTATAATTCACTCCAAAAATACAGTTCCGAATATAAATTTTCGACGTGGCTTTACCGGATTGCCCACAACGCAGCAATCGATTTCATTCGCCGCCGCGCACCCAATGAACAAAGTATTGAAACCGAAAACAAAGATGGCGCGTATCAACTCCAGATTGAAAGTCCTAATCCAAACCCCGAACAAGAGCGTGAAAGAAGCGAGTGGCGGACAGAAATCGAATCGGTTGTCAAATGTTTGCCGTCGGTCTATCGTGAATTGATTTTGCTTCGGCACGCGCAGGATTTGAGTTATGACGAAATCGCCGAAGTTACCAATCTGCCGCTCGGCACGGTCAAAAATCGTCTGTTCAGAGCGCGTGAAATGATGCGTGACATTTTTATCGAGCGAGGATTTACGGGAATTTAGTAATTTGCGATTTTAGATTTGCGATTGGAGAAACCGGAAAATTAAGACTGTTAAAAAGTATTCCTTTGAGATTTCAGATTACCGAATTTCAAAATAACGGATGAAAAGTGAAACCGCAAAAAATCAATTAGCTTGTCCCCGAAGCGAAATTGCCGCTTATCTTGACGGCGAACTCAGTCCGCGTGAAGAACTTGATTTGGAAATCCATTTTGCGGTGTGCGCGACCTGTGCCGGAGAACTCAACGAACAGAAAAAATTGCTTTGTGTTTTGGATTTTGCATTAGACAGCAAAAACGAAATCGAACTTCCGGAAAATTTCACAAAGATTATTGTTGCAAATGCCGAAAGCCATGTTAAAGGTCTGCGTTGTCCGCGTGAGCGAAACCGTGCTTTATTTGTTTGCGCCGCGTTGTTTTTGATGGTTATTTTCGGTCTCGGGGCGGAAACGTCAAAAACCGTCGAAACTTTTAGCAATGTCGGCGAACAATTTTTGGCGGTCGGCGGTTTTTTTGTTCATCTAATTCACGATATTACATTAGCGGCGACCGTCATTTTGCGGTCTTTATGTCTTCAATTTGTCTTTAATTCCGCAATCACGGCGGCGGCTCTCGGGATTTTCTTTGTTCTTTCACTGCTTATTTTTTCTCGCCTGATGTCGCGCCATAAACGGTTTTGAAATTTTTGAAAAGGTGAGTTATTCAAACAACACAATCAACAGATTGCCCTTTCCGCAGATTCCTTTTTGGCAATTTTTCGGCGGAACACTTCTGCTTTTGCTTTTTCAAATCGTTCTTTTTGCTCAAACGCCAAACATTTCAACTTCAGAAGACGAAAAAACTCTGATTATTGAGGGAAATTCAGATACGCAAGTTTATTCATTCGGCAAAAATGTGATTGTCAAACAAACTGCTAAAGAAGTCTTTGTGTTTGGCGGCGACGTGATCATCGAAGGAAAAGTTGACGGCGATGTCGGAACTATCGGCGGTTCGGTTATTCAAAAAGAGAATGCCTTCATTGGTGGTGATGTCATTGTATTGGGCGGAACTTACCGTCCGGAAAACCCAAAACCGCTTCGTAATGCCGAAAAGGAAACCGTAATTATCGGCGTGTTTGAAGAAGAACTTCGCAATTTTGCCCAAAATCCGGCGGAAGTTTTTTCGCCGACTTTAAGTTGGAGATTTTTGGCACAAAGAATCTTATCAATTCTTTTCTGGTTTACTATTTCATTTGCCTTTACGACAATTTCGCCCGGCGGAGTCAGCCGGGCAGTGGCGCGTTTTCAACTTTCGACTTTAAAAATTCTGGCTATCGGAATTTCTGGATTTTTAGTAACAACCATTGGAATAATGGTTAGTGTCGCCTTTTTGCCCGGTTATCTGAGCGGAATTATCGGTTTGATGACTTTGGTATTGTTGATTCTCGCGTATGTTTTCGGGCGCGTCACTTTGCAGGTCAGTTTGGGTAAATTATTGCAAAAATATCTTTTGTCCGAAGCAAGACATTCCGAAACACTCGCTATTTTGCTCGGTGTTGTGGTTTGGACAATTATTCTTTCCGTTCCTTATGTGTGGACCTTTGCGCTGATTTTGCTTTTCTCTGCCAGCATCGGGCTTGTTTTTACGGCCCGCACCAAAAACAATTGGAAAACTGCCTGAAATCATCCTGAAAAATTCCACCAAAAAACAAAATTCTCCTTATTCTGCAAATATTTACAATTCTTTACAAAATTGGTAAAACCTTTCCTGTAAAATTAACGTCTGTATAAAAGTATTCAGATGGCAACCTTTGAAAGTCAGGTTGCGTATAAACAACGATCATAAATTATTAAATTTCAGAAAACGAAGGACAAAAAATGCGTATAAAACTTTTTTTATCAGCCATATTATTATTCGGGTTATTTAATTTAACCGCTTTCGCGCAAACCACCGCGGTTATCAAACCAAGCGCAATTAGCGGCGACGTTGTCTCAATCAGCGAGGGCAAAATCATTTTGCAAACTAAAGACGGCTCAATCGAAGCCGTTTTGTCGGATAAAACCCAATATTTTCGTGTTCCGCCGGAAAATCCGACGATTAAAGCGGCGGTTGCTTCGGCCGTTTCGGAAATCGGCGCGGGCGACAAAGTTCTCGTCACCGGTATTCTTGCCGACGATAAAAAAACGATTCCCGCAAAAGCGGTTTATCTGATTACTAAATCGGACATCGCGCAGAAACAAACAAAAGAACAAGAAGAATGGCGGACCCGCGGGATTGCCGGACGAGTTGTTTCGTATAATCCGCAAACAAATGTAATTAATGTTTCCGTGCGCGGTTTTGCGGGGGAAAAAACTATTTTGGTAACCCCGAAAGACAAAGCCGAGTTTTATCGTTACGCACCTGATTCAGTAAAATTCAGCGAAGCGAAAAAAGGTGTTATTACCGATATTGAAATCGGCGATTCGATTCGTGCGCTGGGCGATAAGAATACGGACGGTTCGGAAGTAAAAGCCGAGAAAATCATTTCAGGTGCATTTAAAACAATCGGCGGAACGATTACGTCAATCAACGCGGAAAAGAATGAAATTACGATAAACGATTTTCAAACGAAAAAAGCGGTCACCATCATCGTCAGCGATTCGTCAATTTTGAAACAATTTCCGGCGGAAATGGCGCAAAAAATGGCGCAGTTTCAAATGATGCAAACGAGCGGACAAGGCGGTTTTCGTCCCCCGACGCAAGGCAATCAACAAAATCCGCAGCAGAATCCACCAACGCCGGGACAAGGCGGCGGAATGCGCGGCGGCGGCGGAATTGACGATATGCTCGAGCGTTTTCCGACGGTT
>JBDTZT010000486.1:0-3968 GCA_040005005.1 Actinomycetota bacterium | reverse complement strand
TTTTGATTTCGGGTAAGATTCCGCGTCCACGAAGATAGCTGTGCGTTCCGAAAAGTATTCCGGTAAATATGGAAAGCACGATCAAGATTACGGCAAAACGGCGCAGAAAACTTTTTTTGCGTTTCGGCGTTTCGATTTCCAGCTCATAAAGCGGCGCGTCGTCGGCGATGGCGGGCGGCGGTGAAATCGGAATATTATTTAATTGCTGATTTTGAAACTGATTCAAGTTCAAACCGTGATCAACTTTGACGACGAGCGCGGGATTTTTTAGAATCTGATTGTTTTGAAACTTCAATTCTTTTGAAGTGTTAAATTTCGGCTGCTGCGGGGCGAGCGGCGTGTATCCGCGGGCGACGTGCGCTTTCGGAGTAGTCGTTAGACGCGACCCGATTTCGGTTTTAATCTCGCCGTCTTCCGATTTGGCGAGAAGTTTGACACGTGCCAAATCCTTCCAGAATTCGTTGACGTTTTGCTGGCGGTCACTTGGATTGTTTTGCGTCGCCTTTTGCAGAACTTCCAACAACTCGGGTGCCCAAACTTCCTGCCGGTCAGCAAAGGGAAGTTCTTTGATCGGCTGATTGGCAAAAAAGCGCGGCGATTCACTGGTTATCAAAACATACGCGGTTTTAGCGAGCGAATAAATATCGGCGGCGGGCGTCAGTTCGGCGACCTCAAAATGTTTGCCGTCGCCGGCGAGCATCGGACTGTGTTCGGGCGGCGCGTAAATGTTCGTGCCGACGCGGGTGATCGGCGAATCGGAAGCGGAAAAACGGGCGACGCCGAAATCGGCGATTTTGACAATGTTGCGGTCAGCCGTCAGCAGCAGATTTTGCGGTTTGATGTCGCGGTGAATGACGCCCGATTGGTGTGCGTGTCCGAGTCCGGCACAGACTTGTTCGAGATATTCAAATGATTTTTTGAAGGTCAGACTTTGTTCGCGGATGGCCCTGGCCAGATCGCCGCCCGCAAGGTATTCGAGGACTAAATAGTGAAAAACCATTCCGCGCAGATCACGCGCCGTGCCGTGTCCGAGCCGGCTGATGATGTTCGGATGTCGCACACGGTCGAGCGCGACGGCTTCGTTTTGAAAGTTTTCGACGAGCGTGCGTTCGAGGTCGGCGTCCAAATCGTTTTGCATAAAAACGTTGAGAGCTTTGATGACAACTAATTTATGCGGCGAATTCGGTGCGGCAACATTATCGCGCGCCACGTAAATTTCCGCATAACTGCCGCGACCGAGAAGTTCTTGGATGTCGTAGCGTCCGTCTAAGCGGCTGTTTATAAGTGAAAGTTCTCTTATCATTTAGGTCAAATAAATGCTACATCAAAACGCGGGACTTCACCAATAAAACTGATACGAAACAATTCATTCAAAGTTCAAAATCACGAAAGAACAAAAAATTAGAAGTATTTTTGAAAGTCTTAACGCGAAGCGCTAAGGCCTCTGGTAAAAAACACAAAAACCCTCGCAAATTACGCGAAGGCTTTTGAGCAGGCAACAATTATCGGGAAAACCGAAAGGTTTAATTCACTCTTTGGAATCCCGTCAATTGAATGTTTTGGAAATACGGCGTGCCGGGCGGCAGCCGCGTCGGGTCAAGAAACGACGTGTCGAAAACCCAGTTACGATTTGGCGGACTATAAATTTTAGTCGAGTTTTTGTAAGAACCGTTATTGTTTCGGGCATTGAATAAATTAATCAGCGAGCCGACATAGTTCAGCCGCACGCTTCCCCAATTTTCCAGAAATCGCTTGAAATTATGAACGCCGCCGCACATTCGCGGGTCGCCGCCGCCTTGATTCGGTAGGTTTTCATAACTGCTTCGTGAATCACCCGCCAGCATTGCAAAACGAACGGTTGTTTCAGTTGCCACCCGCTGCGTTGTATCGAAGGGATACCGGAAACTTTTCGCATCATTCCAACTGTTGGAAAGAATTGTGATAGCATCGGCAACAATTGAAGCCGGAACGTGGGCGGACGTGTTTTGCGGATTGTAATCGGTCGCCGGCGTAGGAGTGCCGACCGAAGCAATGCCGGTGGCATTGTAATTTCCAAGGACATAAACACCGTTTTCCGAAGCGACCGAGAAACCTTTGGTATTCAGCGCGTCAGCCGAATCATAATTACCGGGTAATCTCAATCCGTTGATCAATCTGACTCCGCGGCGATAATATGGATGGTCAATTGAGGCGGCGGAAGCGGGTGAATCTATCGCGGTGACGCCGGTATAGCGAACCGCTTCGTTGAAGTAATCGGCATCGAGACGAGTGTTGTTATTGACATCTTCGCCCGGCTGCAGTAAGCCGTCGTTATTGCCGTAGATGTCTTCCATATCGTATTCGCCGTCGAAATCGCCGTCGGCGCGCCGGTCGGAAACATATAAAACCCAGCCGTTCGCTTCGGGAATATCGGTATTTCGCAAACCACGTGAATTGGCAGTGGTGAAAACAGTTCCGGTTTGAGGCATAGTTGTGTTGAAATTGCCGTCGAGAAAGTTTTTCAGGTTCGCAACGTCAATATCTACCATACTCATCACGCCCGCTTTCGGGACATTGGTTCCGTAGGTCGTGGCGATATTGATGCCGTCATTGTAAAGACCTTCGCGGGTGTCGAACATTTCAATCGGAAACGGTACAATATACTGCTCAACTCCGATACCTGTCGCCGGACCGGGAATAGTTCGGTAATGATTGTTATTGTCGGGAAATAAAAAATCTCTCGGCGTTGTAGGTCCGGACGGACTTCCGTTATTGGTCGCGCGGTCTTCCGCCACAACGACGTTATAGTTTGTCCCGCCCAGTAATGGATAGGACATATAATTTGTGTCTGCCGCCGTCACCTGAACTCCCGGGATGGCAAATCGCTGCAATTTGACGACTGAACGATTGTCGGTCGTGCCGTAACCCGAAATATTAAACGGCGCGGCTTCGGTAATACCCAAACTCAAAATATCGGCGGTCACGTCCTGTGTTTGGATCGCGTTGGTAACCGGATCAATGGCGACGAGTTCGATTTTTATCCAGACCTGTTTGCCCAGGTTAAAAAAACGCTCGCCGTTAAGTTCGGTGGCGGTGTAGCCGCCGAGCATCGGAAGTGGCTGATAACCGCGCGGGTTTGACCCGGTTGGATCGCTGCCGTCGCCGGTAGCTTTGCCGTCGAGTCTGATTCCGCAAGCCCACGTTACTGCTCCGGTTCCGGTTCCGGTCGCACAGCCGGGTAATTTTGCCTTGCTGTCGGAAAGAGAAATGCGGATTCCTTTTTTATTGTAGTAACGCTCTTTGCTCGTCACAATCGTATCGGCGGTGGCCGCGGTGACTGCCGTGACGCCAAGTCCGTCGTTGTATAAATCGCCGACATTTTTACCGCGTTTGACAAGTTCAATGTAATCGAGCGGTGCCCCGGCAATCGCGCTGGCAATTTTCAGGGGCAAATTAAGCGGTTTTTGTTCGGCTAAAAGATTGCCTTGAAAAAGTCCCTGATTTGAAGTCCAGGTAGTACTCTTAAAAACCGTCGGCATATCGGGATTAGCAGAAAATATCGGGGTGCCGTTGGTCGGTGCCTGCAAGACGCTTCCCATCGTATGCGTTAGTTTGACATATGTGCCAGAACTGTTTTTGATCCAGACATTTTCACCCCAGGTTGACCACGGACGGCCATTTCTACCGACATCCGTTACAACCTGTCCGACCGCGGAAACGCGGGATGAAAAATAAAGTCCGGTATTTGCCGTTAGAAAAAGATTACCATTGGCGTGAACCCGACCACCGAAATCGAAGCGCGGACCGGGATGGAACTCCAGATCATCATCGTAAAAAATCCCGAATTGAAAAATCGGCACCCGATTATTATAAAACTGCCGCCGCAGAGCGACTTGCACGCCGGTCGTTTTTTCGGTAGCGGTCGTTTCCACTTGCCATTCATCACGCAGAGCGTTTAAGCCTTGCAAGAGTTGTCCACTCATCACTAC
>JBDTZT010000485.1:0-3972 GCA_040005005.1 Actinomycetota bacterium | reverse complement strand
GATTCGGTGCACTCCCCAGCGTCGTCAACGCCGCTGCCTGATTTAACGCCGCTCCGGCAATGTTGACATCGCCCGCCGTCCGGCTAAAACCGAAGCGGATTGAATTGACCAGATTTTGATTGAAAGTATGGGTTTCTTCGATGGCAAACACTCGCCGCCGGGTGACATTCGGAAAAACCGCATTATTTAAAGCGTCGGGAATGGTCAAATTACCGTTGTCGTATAAAAATGTGCCGAACAAATTGTCGCTCTTGGAAAGTGTATGATCGATGCGCGCCGTGACAAAATTTTCATTGAAAGTTTGTGACAGTGAGGTCGCGAATATTCCGGTGTCGCCATTGCCGATCAAACCGGCGTTCGGCAGCGGATACAATTGAAGAAACGGAATAATCAAAGGATTAACCGTGATCGTTATAGTTTGCGGCGTAGTGCTTGGGCAATCGTTCCTGACGCGAGAATGCCCGCGCGGGCATTGGCCGACGGTACGTTGACGATGCTGGCGATGCCCTGCGTGCGACGAATGCCTTCATAATCGGCGAAAAAGAAAGTTTTGTTTTTCCAAATCGGACCACCCAGACTTCCCCCGAATTGATTGCGGCGCAGTGGGGGTTTTCCCCGGTCAAAGAAATTTCGCGCATCGAGCGCGTCATTGCGGAAGAATTCATATACCGAGCCGCGCAGGGAATTTGTTCCCGAACGAGTAATCGCATTGATTACGCCGCCGGACGTTCTCCCGTATTCCGCTGTATAATTACTCGCCAGAACTGAAAATTCTTTGACCGCGTCGGCACCCAAATTGACGCCGCCGGCGCTGCCCGGTGCGCCGTTCGTATAATCGTTGATGCTCACGCCGTCGATACGGTAATTGTTTTCCTGCGGTCGATGACCGGTGATTGTCAGTTCGTCACCGTAACCGCGATTGCCGCGTGATGCCGTACCGCCGCTGGCGTATTGGGTGCGAATACTGGAAATGCCGGGTTGCAATGTCGCAAGGCTCGTCCAGTCTCTTCCATTAAGCGGCAGCTCGACAATCGTCCGCTCGGTAACGACCGCGCTGATGGTCGGCGAGGTCGTTTCAACTGACGGAGTTTCGTTGGAAACGGTGACGGTTGCCGATACATCCCCGGCAGTTAATTTAAGGTCGATTGTTAAATCCGCGCCGACCGTCAGCGTAATTCCTTTCTGCAGAAAACTGGTAAAATTCGGCGCCGAAGCAGTTACCTCATATTCACCAGGCAATAAATTCGCCGCCCGATAGACACCTTCCTCATTAGCGACCAACTGGGTTGTCGCACCGGTTCCAATGTTTCGAATCTCGATCTTGGCACCGGGAAGGACGGCTTCGGAACTATCAGTAATTTTGCCGGAAATTGAACCGCCGGCAACCTGCGCATCAATAACATTCGGTATCGTAAGAACCAGGATCAGTCCTAAAAAATAAGCGACTTTCCGAACATTGAAGTTTATCATAATTATTTACCTCGATTTGAAATCCAAAAATATCTTAGATGACTGTGATCAAGCACCATTAAGTACCTAAACAACAAGCCTGATTACAACTGCGAATTGTCCTGCAAAACTTTTAATTAAAACTGAATTCCGTTATAATAAGCAGGCTTCTGAAAACTTGCTTCTAATTGGTGGGTTAGCAAACCACTATCTATACAAAACTTTTAAAGACTTGAATTAATTTTCACAGTTTTTAAATTGTATAGTTAGCGTTTTCAAATTTTAGTATCACTCGGATACGGCGCACTAAAATATAGGAATCCATTTGATGCCGTTAATTTATATGGTAATTTCGGAAAAGTCTTTAGAAATGTCTTGTAAATTTATTAAATCGAAATTAATAACTATTAAAAAAACATTGTAGTTAGATAACTTCTTGCAAACACAAACTTTATATATCTTCGGTCCTTTTCGGCTTAATCCTCTTGAGCGCATATTACTGCGCGACGATAAAATTATTCCGCTTACTCCGAAGGCATTTGAGACGCTTTGCCAACTTGTCATAAACAACGGGCACCTCCTAAAAAAAGAAGAATTAATGGAATTGGTTTGGTCGGATACGATTGTCGAAGAAAGCAATCTTAATGTCATTATCCACACTTTACGAAAGGCTTTGGGAGATGAGCCGCGCGAAAGTAAATATATCGAAACTGTGGCAAAGCGCGGATTTCGCTTCGTCGCCAAGGTGCAGACGGAAGTCGAAGATGAAATACCGAACGAGCAGATTCTTATTTCACGGAATTTTTCTGCCGAAGCAAAGTTTTCGTCGCTGGCTCAAAATATCCCGCTTTCACTCGCACCCGCCGTACTCATTCGCCCGGACAATCGCCGTCTAATAAAGTTAATAGCGGGAGTCTCAATTGTCATTTTGACCACGACAATTTTTTTCCTGTGGCTGAAAAACCGGGAGACTGCCGTGCGGCAAGTAATTACGCCGCCAGTGATCAGAACTATTGCCGTTTTACCGTTTAAAGTTTTAAGTTCTGAAAAAGATGACGAATATTTGAGTCTGGGTCTGGCAGACGCATTGATTACGACGCTCAGCCAAACCCGTCAGGTTATCGTCCGGCGGACAGAAACGATTTCAAAATATCAATCTTCGGGCAAAGACTCGTTAGAGGTGGGCCGTGAACAGGAAGTTGATGCGGTGCTGGAAGGTCAAGTACAGCGCGACGGTGACCGCGTGCGGGTGACCGCGCGGCTCGTTCGAACCAGCGACGGCGTGTCGCTTTGGGCGGATCATTTCGATGAGCAATTTACTAATATATTTGCCGTTGAAGATGTGATTGCCGAAAAGGTTGCCCGCATCGCCATTCAAGCAATGAATGGCAATAATACGAGTGTTGCGACCGAACGTCTGACCAAAAAATACACCAATAACAATCAGGCCTACGAGGCTTATATCAAAGGTCGTTATTTGTGGAATAAACGAACGGTTGACAGCTTGCATAAGGCACTCATTTATTTTCAGGAAGCGGTTCGCCTTGACCCGAATTATTCACTTGCCTATGTCGGACTAGCTGACACTTACACACTGCTCTGCTTTTTCACACTTGCCGCGCCCAATGAAGCTTTTCCAAAAGCTCGCGCCGCAGCTGAAAAAGCCCTTGCGATTGATAGTACTTTAGCTGAAGCCTACACGGCTCTCGGACAGGTCAAATCATTTTATGAGTGGGATTGGGACGGAGCGGAAGAGGAGTTTCAAAAAGGAATCTCGCTCGATCCTAATTACCCGCTGCTGCATCACTGGCGCAGTCTAAATCTGATGGCGATGGGACGTTCCGACGAAGCACGGACGGCAATGCAGCGCGCTTTGGAGTTGGATCCTCTGCTGATTATCAGCAACGTTAATTTAGGGCGGATCGATTATTACGAGGAACGTTATGACGAGGCAATTAAACAGTATCGACGAGCATTAGAGCTTGATGATAACTTTATGCGAACGCATCTTCGGCTGAGTCTGGCTTATGTGCGGCAGGGGCTTTATCAGGAAGCCCTCAACGAATCCCGGAAAGCTCGTGCCATTGCCGGCGACACGCCACAAATTACTGCACAAATCGCATATGTGCTGGCCGTTTCGGGACAAACATCGGAGGCGCGGGCAACTCTTTCTAAATTAAAGGAACGCATAGCGCAGCAATACATTCCGCCATATGACATCGCGCTCATTTATACCGGTTTAGGCGATAAAGATCAGGCTTTTGACTGGTTCGAGAAAGCTTATGCCGATCATTCGACCGAAATGATTTATTTCAAAATTGAACCGATGCTTTCTTCTTTGCGGTCTGACCCACGTTACCAAAATATCCTCCTTCGGATGAAACTTACAAAATAATAGCGGCTGGTCTTTCAAGTAAATCCCGGTTTTGTATAAAAACGTCAATCATTTCGTAAAATTTATTGTTATTTAGTAGCTTGGAAAAAATATTGCCGCTTCCAGACCGGATTTAACGACGGTACTTT
>JBDTZT010000023.1:0-13511 GCA_040005005.1 Actinomycetota bacterium | reverse complement strand
CTCAAGCATTTTGCAGGGCGGGCTGGGCAGTGACGGTTTTGTCTTTCGCAAAATTGTAAGTCAAAACGCCCGTGATTTGCTTGATCTCAAACTCAAGTTTCGGAATCGCAAATTTCGCGTTTTTCGCCGCCGTTTCCGCTGACGCATAGAGCGTTTTATCGCCCGAAACAGCTTTTGCCGCCGTCACATTGCCGCCCGCGTCCAAAGTTACTTCGACATTGACCGCGCCGATTGCCTTGCTGTTTGGCGGATATTCGGGTTTCGGTAACTTCGTCGCTTTGATTGGATTTGACGAAACTTCCTTTTCATCTTCAGTAAGAATTGATTTTTCAGTACTTATCATCGACCTCGGTTTATCTTTCAATTTTTCTTCAGTCTTTTTAATATTTCTTTTTCCTGTAGTAATCGGCATCCTAAAACTTTCTTGTTTATTTCCCGCACCAATTTGCAAAGATACTTCATTAGTTTCGCCAAAAATACCTTCGCGGCTGACGCCTTCGGGCAGTTCGACGGGAACTTCGATCTTGCGGGGTTGTCCGCCGTCGGTAACGACTCTTTCCTCGACCGCGACAAACGATGTAAATTGCGTCAATAAATGATATTCAAGCCCGAGATTCGTGATTTGGTCTTTTATTTCAGGCTTGTTGTTTTGATAATCCTGCGAGGTCAGATCGTCAATTCTCGTTCGCGCCCAGAGCGTCGCGAGAACGTCGTGGTCGGGTTCGTTTTCCGGGAAATTGACCGTAATTTCGCGGACAGTTTCGCGCCCGAAAGATTTGCCTTTGAGCTTAATTGTGCCGCTTCCCGCTTTGGTAAAACGCCCATGAATGACAACCGGTTTCGCGCTGAAAAGGTCGTTGATTCGTTTCGGATAAATGTCGGCCACCTGCAAATCGCCGAAATCAAGCGAGATGTCGGTCAGCAGCGGACTTCTGACGCGCTCGTGAAAACGCCGCGCGGCGGCTGAACCGTCGTCTGTGAGCGCAACGTATTCGACTTCGCCGCGACCTTCTTCCGCCATTTTATCGAGCAGCATTCGATTGACCGAACTGCCGATGCCGAAACTGAAAATCCGGGCGTTCGGATGTTTTTGAATTTCCGCCAAGATTTCCGCTTCGTTGCCGACGTAGCCATCGGTCATAAAACAAACGACGCGAATGTGATCTTGCGCGTCCGACGGATCGAGCGCGGCACGGATCGCCGTCATCATTTCCGTTCCGCCGCCGCCTCTCCGACCGGCGAGAAATTCCTGCGCTTTTTTGAGATTTTCCGGCGTCGCGGAAACAGGTTTTTCAAACAAAATCGAAGTGTCGCCCGCGAAAGTTATCAGATTAAAAGTGTCCTGCGGATTCAAACCGTCCAACGCCATTTTCATTGATTCCTTCGCTTTATCGAGCGGGAAACCTTCCATCGAACCGCTGGTGTCAATGACAAAAACAATCTCTTTCGGTGTCACGTCTTGGACGCGCGGCGCATCGGGCGGCTGCAGAATCAGCGTAAAATATCCGCCTTTATCGCTTCGATGCGTCAGAATCGCATCTTCGATTTTTTTACCGGCGACATCATAACGCAAAATAAAATCTTTATTCGGAATTGTCTTTTCGTCCTTGAGCTTGACGTTATAGCTGTTTGCCGAAAGCATCAATGATTCGATTTGATGAGATTTCGATTCAACCTTTTCGATCGAAACGCCCGCGTCCAAGTTTACTTCGATCGAAATATCGTGTCCGGCGCGTTCCACTGCTACCGGCGGCGAGATTTTTTGCGCTTCGTTCGGTGAAACCGAACTTGGGTTATATCTTGGTCCGACCGTCATCGGAAAGACAAATTCATATTGCCCGTCTTCGTATTTCAGCGTTTCGACATAGCTGATTTCGATTGTCACTTTTTCGCCGGGCAAAATATTAGCGACCGCTTGCGTGAAAATATTCGTTCGCTCCTGATCTAACAGACTGGCGATTTGCCCGTTAGATTTCGCCGCTTCGTAAATTTCTTTGGCTTCTTCGCGTTTTCTTACTTGCCCGCGAATCGTGCGTTCGCCGATGCGCATCGTCATATCGTCAACCGCCGCATTGTTTGGCAGCGGAAAAACATAAACGGCTTCGATTTTCTCCGGGAAATTGTTTTCAAATTCCTGCGTGACTTTGACACGCGACAGAAAACCCGAAATTTCAGCCTTCACGTCCGTATGTTTGAGCGGACACGCGCCCAAAGATTTTCCGTCCTTATTAACGGCTTCGAGTTCGCCCTGCGTCACCTTTTGCGCCTGAATGCCTAACGCCAAAAGCAGACAAAATAACATTGGAAATATAACTTTTCGCATAATTTTACCTCGTTTTATTTTTTACACATCAACTGAAAGATTTTGTTCCCGAAAGCAGTTCAATTACTTCGTAGTTTGAAACTCGCAAGCAATTGCTTTCGCGGGCAAATTTTCGTCAATGACATTTTAGGAACGTGAGTCGAAGAAAAGTCTTGCATTTTTTTTTTACAGAAGATTCATAAAGTTAAGAATATTATCCACAGATGGGCACCGATAAACACAGAATTATATTTGGTTTTATCCGTATCCACGCGAAGCGGAATATTAATCTGTGGATAATAATTCCTAAAGCATCTTTACCAAAAACGGAAATTCCGCCAAAACGTGGGCGATGGCAAAGGCAAAATAAATGTCGCGGGTCGCGGCGTAATCAACCGAAAAGCCGAACCACAAAGCAAAAACCAGCATCAGACTGCCGGCCAAAACCGCAAGCAATAATTTCGGAAAACCTTTTTCGTTTGAAACGAGCGGTATTTCTTTTAGTTTCCAGGGCACCGCGCGCCGGTCAATCAAAGGAATCAGCAAAATCCAAACCGTGTAATGAATCGTTTCGAGAAAAACGTGGGCGGCGACAAGGAAATGTGACGAAATTGAAGGCAAAATCCCGCTTCCGGCGTGCTGCGTAATGCGCCAAAACAAATTTGTTTCGTTTGATAAATCGGGCGCGTTTGAAAAAAGAAAATATAAAATCAGCACAAAAAACGGAATCGCCGCGAGGCAGAAATGATAGCTTTTAAGCCATTCTTTGCGCGTCCGGCGAATTTGTCGTTCGAGAAACCAGATTGCCACGAATGGATGCAGATAAACGAGCGCAAGGCTGAAATACTGCGGTGCCAGCCAGACAAACACGGCAAGCAAAAACGCAGCGGCAAAAGCCCAGCTCCAATCAGATTTAGGTTTTTGTTTGCCTCTTAGATAAAACAAAAATCCAACCCAAAGAACAAAACCCGTGTTCCAAACGGAAACCGCGATTTGCCAGTTTTCCGCGCTCCACAGCCAGTTTCCGCTGCCGAAATAAATCGTCAAATAGACGGAAGTTAAAACTAAAACTCCGCCGATCCCAACCGAATAAAATACTCGGGATTTGCCCCAACGAACCGGCATTCGCGCCGCAAAATAGCGAAACTCAGAAAAGTTGTGAACGCCCGCGAAAAGAAAAATCGTCAGAATCGAAGCCTGCAGCGGAAATGCGCCAATCAGCGTCGCCGCCAAGACACAGAACGCTAAAAACCCGAACGCAAAAACTTGCGCCGACGTGATTTCAAGTTTTGCCCGCCCGATTTCCTGCATTCTCTATTCGTCTGCTTTTGGTTCTGCTTTGTCGGGAACGACTAATTCGATCATACTGGCGTCGTTTTCGGAAACTTCGATTTTGACTTTTCCAGAAGCCGAATTCCAACCGCTAAAAGTTTGTTTGTTGAATAATTTGCTTGAAATACTTCGCAGTTCCGGCGGCGGTCCCATATTGGCAAAGGCAATCGTCGCGGCTGAGCCGATGAGAAAAAGAACTGCTCCGACGGCAGCCGTTTTATTCATTTTCCCGCCCGTCCGGCGCGAACGCGCAAACCACACGCCGCCGAAAACCATCGCTAAACTCAGAAATAAACCGCTCACGATTGTTTGAGTTTTTGTAATATTCATCGCCGTATTGCCGGTGTCACCGTCCAAATCTTCCAACGCGGCACGAAGCTGTTTGAGCTCACTTTTCGGGATAATCAGTTTCGCTTCGTTGACGTTTTTATCGAGCCGGATCATCAAATTCGATTCGACAGACTTTTTCTGCTTCGGCGAAGGTGTCGGCTTCGGCGTGTCGGGCAGACGAATATCGGCGAACGCCGCGATTGAAAAAAGAGTAACGAGCGCAAATAAACTAAAAATTCTTTTCATTGTTGGATCTCCATTTCGTTTAAAATTTCGTGAATTATAACAGTTCTAGTCCATTTGGATCGAGAAAGTTTGCTTATTTTGTAAATTTATTCAAACAAGATGGACAGGTTTTTAATTTACTTTCAAAAATTTATTCTACTGATCCTGTCCATCCTGTTTGAGTTCAACTTTTTTCTTTCTGCGAGTTTGAGTTACAATTTCTACAATTAGGAGAAATTATGCGAAAACAACTGAAAGATTTTATTGAGTATATCGGCAAAGATGCGGTTGCCATTATTCCTGCGGCGCACGAACAGACGCGCAGTTACGACACGGAATTTAAGTTTCATCAAGACCCGGATTTTTATTATCTGACCGGATTTCCCGAACCCGACGCGATTGCCGTCATCGCGCCCGGCAATAAAAAACATCCGTTCACGCTTTTTGTGCGTCCGCGTGATCCGCTGATGGAAACCTGGTACGGACGGCGCGAAGGCACCGACGGTGCGAAGAAAAATTACGGCGCGGACAAGTCTCTGCCGATCGAAAAATTCGAGAGCGAATTTGCGAAACTCGTCAACGGGCACGAAAAACTCTTTTACCGTTTCGGCGTTGACACGAAACTCGACCAAACGATCATTCAATATCTTTCAGGACAGCGTTTTAGACGTTTGAAAACCGCGTATCCGCCGCACACGATCGTTGACCCGACGATTATTTTGGGTGAAATGCGGCTGCACAAAACGCCGGAAGAAGTCGAATATATGCAAAAAGCGGGCGACATCGCGGCGGAAGCGCACGTTTTGGCAATGCAAAATTGCCAGCCCGGAATGAACGAATCACAAATCGAGGCGTTAATCGAACATCATTTCCGAATGTCGGGCGCAAACGGAGTTGCCTACAATTCGATCATCGGCGGCGGCGACAATGCGACGATTCTGCATTACGTCGAAAACAACGCGCCGCTCAAAGACGGTGATTTATTGCTGATTGACGCCGGCTGCGAATACAAAGGCTACGCCTCGGACATTACGCGCACGTTTCCCGTCAACGGACGATTTACCAAGCCGCAGCGCGAAGTCTATGATGTTGTCCTTTCGGTTCAAAACGAATGCATCGAAGCGACGAAAAAAGGCAACACCGTCAAACAACGTCAAGACTTGTCTATCGAACTTCTGACCGAAGGAATGAAAGAGCTCGGATTACTGAAAGGCAAAACGAAAGAATTAATTAAAAAGAAAGAGTTTATGAAATATTATATGCACGGTGTCGGGCATTATCTCGGGCTTGACGTTCACGACGCGGGACGTTATTTCACCGAACAGCAAGCCAAAAACTCGCGCCCGTTTGCGCCCGGAATGGTTCTGACGGTCGAACCCGGACTCTATATTCCGCCGGGCGACAAAGACGCGCCGTCAAAATATCGCGGCATCGGAATTCGCATCGAAGACGACATTTTAGTGACCGAAGAGGGCAACATCAATCTCACGGCAAAAGTGCCGAAAGAGCCGGAAGTGATTGAAGAATTGATGGCAAAAGCAAATTAGAAATAAATGCTTGACGAAGTTTTTCTCGTTAAACTTGAATACGCGATTTCAAACGCATTAGAAAACGCACCTGAAAAACATAAAAGGTCTTATTGGTGCGACGGTATTCTTTTGCCTGACTCGGAAGATGATTATTCACAAAAGAAAATTAACGATACGAGAAAAATCGTCCTCCGAGCCGTTATCCCAAAAGACCAATATAAAGATGAGCAATACTGGTTTGATTTGATATTAAAGTTTGGGAAATATTCGCTCAGAAGATATGCAAAGGGGACAAACATTGAAGATTGTATTCCTGATACAGACATTGCTGATTGGATTGAACTCGACATAGAAAACAAAATTATTGAGGTTCAATTAAAATAAATTAGAAAGAGGTGAGTTTTATGCCGACCGATTTAGCGCAAGTTGTCGCGGAAAAAATGCAGGGTTTGCCGGTTGAGAAACAGCGAAAGGTTTTGGAGTTTATTGATTCTTTAGCGGAAGAAAACAGAAAAACTCTCCATGAAAAAATTGCGGAGAGAGTCCGCAATTTGTCGGCCGAAACTTTGGAAAAACTTCCGACTGATGATGCGGAGAATCTGAATCATTATCTTTACGGCGAATCGAAATAGAATCGGTTCCCTGACATTTATTATTTGAGGCGTCTGAAAGCCATCTTTCCGCGCGGCAATTGACTATGTCATTTATGGCATAGTGAGAGATTATTAAATTGAAAAAAGGGCGTTAAAACGTCCTTTTTCTTTTGGATTAAGCCGTCGGAAAATAATGACGTTATTATCGGCGAACCACTATTTGTGAATCAAACGCCTGGCCAATATATCTTGTATTGCCCGGATAATTAAGCTAAAATCGTTTCGCCATCAAAACAATGCCAAACCAAAAACGATTTTCTCTGGTGCTGATCAAACCTTCTCATTATGACGACGACGGGTATGTGATTCAATGGTTTCGCTCGGCGATTCCGGCCAATTCGCTCGCGTGTCTTTACGGTCTCGCGCTCGAATGTCGCGAACAGAAGATTTTTGGCGAAAACGTCGAATTCAAAATTCACGCTTTTGACGAAACGAACACGAATATCAAGATTAAAAACATCGTTTCATTGATTGAATCGGCGGACGACGGTATGGTGATGCTCGTCGGCGTGCAGTCGAATCAGTTTCCGCGGGCCTTGGATATTGCCGCGCCTCTGCGCGAGAAAAACATAAAAGTGGCGATCGGCGGTTTTCATGTGTCGGGAACGATGGCGATGTTAAAAGACCGGGATTCGCACGTTCAAAAGGCTCTGGATTTGGGCATCACGCTCTTTGCGGGTGAGGCGGAAGGACGTTTAGCGCAAGTTTTACTCGATGCCTTCGAGAATAAATTACCGCCAATTTACGATTTCATGGACGATTTGCCGAACATCGAAAATGTCGCAACGCCGCTGCTTCCGGCGGAACGCGTTCATCTGACGGCGGGCGCAACGACGAGTTTCGATGCCGGGCGCGGGTGTCCTTTTTCGTGTTCCTTTTGCACGATCATCAATGTTCAAGGTCGCAAATCGCGCCGCCGCTCGCCCGCCGATATTGAGCGAATCGTCCGCGCTAACGTTGCTCAAGGTCTTCATTCATTCTTTATCACCGACGACAATTTTGCGCGAAACAAAGATTGGGAAATTATTTTGGACAAACTGATCGAACTTCGCGAAGTTGAAAAACTGAAAATCAGTTTTATCATTCAGGTTGATACGCTTTGCCACAAATTGCCGAATTTTATCGAAAAATGCAAAAGAGCCGGAGTCAAGCGCGTGGTCATCGGTTTGGAAAATATCAATCCCGATTCACTGCTCGGCGCCAGCAAACGGCAAAACAAAATTACCGATTACCGCGCGATGCTGCTCGCGTGGAAAAAGGTTGGAATCGTCACATATTGCGGTTATATTTTGGGTTTTCCGAATGATACGCAGGAATCAATCTTACGCGACATCGAGATTATCAAAAAGGAATTGCCCGTTGATCTGCTCGAATTTTTCTATCTGACTCCGCTTCCGGGCTCGGCTGACCATAAAAAATTGCACGAAAACGGCGTTGCGATGGACGCGGATTTAAACAAATACGATTTGAATCACGCTGTTACCGCGCACGGCAAAATGTCGCGCCGAAATTGGGAAGAAACCTATCACAAAGCGTGGAAAACTTATTACACCGACGCGCATATCGAAACCGTTCTACGCCGTGCGATTGCGACCGGCACGAGTCCGGGCAAGACGATGTTTTTTATTACTTGGTTTAACGGCTGTATTGACATCGAAAAAATTCACCCGCTCGAAGGCGGATTTTTGCGGCGAAAACATCGAACCTCGCGCCGTTCAAACTTACCGCTCGAAAATCCGCTTGTTTTTTATCCGCAGACTTTTCTCGAAACTTTGTGGAAACAAATCCGCTGGATCACGCTTTACACGCGTCTGCGTTTGATTTACCGAAAAGTGCGCCGTGACCCGAAAAAGCTCGAATATATGGATTTGGCGTTAGAACCCGTGACGGAAACCGAAACCGAAACCCGCGAGCTTTTCCAATCGGAAGCCGCGCTTGAATTTCTCGACAAAGTTCATCGAATAGAAAAAGCACGGCACGGCGAAACGGTTTGAATTTGGAATTAGTTTGAGGTATTTGGTTTTTCATCCTTCTTAGATTCGTCTTCGCGTCCAACTAAAAACAAATACGAATACATCGCAATTCCCGTCGAAATGCCGGTGCCGATTTTGACCCACGCGGGCAAATTTGACGGCGACAGGAAACCTTCGATAATTCCCGCGAGAACCAGCAAGATCGCGCAGCCGATAACCAACCGGACGGCTTCAAGACCGTTTTTCTTTAAGGCATCAACACGCGTTCGGTCGCCCGGGTTGATCATCGAATAACCGATCAGCATACCGGCTCCGGCTGCAATAAAAATGCACGAAAGTTCGATCACGCCGTGACCGACCATAAAGGTCACGAGTTCGTTGCCGAACGCCGGATTGACGCGGTAACAGACACCGAGCACGCCGCCGATGCTCAAACCGTTCATAATCAAAACGTAAATCGTGCCGATGCCGAAAAACGCGCCGTAGGCAAATGCCATCAGCGAAACTAAAATATTATTCGTTAAAATCTGGCTCGAACCGATTTGGTTGGCATCATTTAACTGCTTCCACCACTGTTGATTATCGCGTGCGCGATAGGCAATCTCGGTTAAGCCGAGATGATCGGAAAAGTCCGTGTTAAAATAGCACAAAGCAAATGAGGCAATCGCGAAAAATGTAAAAACCGCAAAAGCAAGTGCAATGTATCGCCAATTCCGCCGAAAAGTGCGCGGAAAATCCTTCGTAAAAAATTGCCAGAGCAGATTTCCGCCTTGTGATTCGGCACGATAGATTTTGCCGTGTGCGCGAATGACAAGACTGTTTAGATAATTAACGAGTTTCGGATCGCGGGTTTCGGCGCGGGCGATTGCCAGATCAGTCGCGGCGCGGCGGTAAAGTTCACCGAATTCACGAACTTCGACGCGTGAAAGACCGCGCAAAGACGCGCCTTCAATCAGCGAAAGCAAATCTTCGAGGCGTTGCCAGTTGTTTTTGCGTTCGTTTATAAAACGGCTCATACTATTTTGGATTTATGATTGCGGATTGCGGATTTATTTTCTCTGAAACGTATTATGCCATAAAACTTTAAAATTCAAATTGCCAATCGCAAATCGCAAATCTAAAATCTAAAATAACAAATGTCTGAAGAAACGAAAAACAATCAGGAAGAAGAATCCATCGAGAAAACTTACGATTTTCGCGTGGCAAGGCGGCTTTTAAGTTATCTCAAACCTTACTGGCACATTGCGGCGGTTGCGCTTGTTCTGACGATTGTGGTCAATGTTCTCGGAAGTCTTCAGCCGCGTTTTACGCAAATTGCGGTTGACGATTTTATTACGCCCAAGCAAACCGACGGAATCTGGTTGTTTGCGACCGCATTTTTCGGTCTGTTTCTGTTTCGCTTTATTTTCAGCTACGTTCAGGAAATTCTGCTGAACATCGTCGGGCAACGTGTAATGTTTGATCTGCGGACGCAGATTTATACCAAACTTCAAAATCAGGAAGTTGCCTATTACGACAAAAATCCGGTCGGGCGAATTATTACGCGCATCACATCGGACGTTGATTCATTAAACGAGCTTTTTACATCGGGCGTGATTGATGTGCTCGGCGATTTGGTAATTATTTTTGCGATTATCGCACAGATGTTTTGGCTCGACTGGAAGCTCGCGCTCGTCTCCTTGATTACCGTTCCGCTTCTTTTTACGGCGACGAACTGGTTTCGCAAACACGCCCGTAACGGTTTTGACAAAGTGCGAACACGGACGGCAAAACTCAACGCTTTTTTGCAGGAACATATTTCGGGAGCGCAAACCGTCCAACTTTTTAATGCCGAAGCAAAAGCGCAGAAAAATTTTGACGACATCAATGACGATTACCGTAACGCTAATATCGAAACGATTTATTATTACTCGATTTTTTATCCGATGGTTGATTTTATCGGCACAATCGGTGTTGCGCTCGTCATTTGGTTTAGCGGTTATCAATTTATCAGCGAAATGTCTGCCAATCAAAAGGTTTTGACCGTCGGCATCGTCATCGCCTTTGTGCAGTATTCGCAGCAACTTTTTCAGCCGATTCGTGATTTGTCGGATAAATTCAACATTCTGCAAGCCGCGATTGTTGCATCGCACCGGATTTTTCTGCTGCTCGATTTACCGATTGAAATCAAATCACCCGAAAATCCGAAAAAGAGCGGCAAAGTCGTCGGCAAAATCGAATTCCGAAATGTTTGGTTTGCTTACAAAAAAGAAGATTGGATTTTAAAGGACGTTTCGTTCACGATAAATCCGGGCGAATCAGTTGCGCTCGTCGGTCATACGGGTTCGGGAAAAACAACCGTGACAAATCTTCTGATGCGCTTTTATGATGTGCAGAAAGGCAAAATTTTGCTTGACGGCATTGATGTTAAAGAATGGGATTTGCAAGATTTACGCGAAAACTTTGCGGTCGTTTTGCAGGACGTTTTTTTATTTAGCGGTGCGATTGAAGAAAATATTCGGCTTGGCAACAAAGAAATCTCCGATGAAAAAATTCGTTGGGCGGCGGAAGAAGTTCACGCGGCGGAATTTATCGAAAAATTGGAAGAAGGTTATAAATCCGAAGTCAAAGAACGCGGCGCAGGGCTTTCGGTCGGACAAAAACAACTGATTTCGTTTGCACGGGCGTTGGCGTTTGAGCCGACGATTTTGATTTTGGACGAAGCGACGAGTTCGATTGATACGGAAACCGAGCAACTTATTCAGCAAGCTGTCGAGCGTGTGATGCAGGAAAGAACTTCGCTCGTCATCGCGCACCGGCTTTCGACGATTCAAAAATGCGACCGGATTATGGTTTTTCATCACGGCGAACTGCGTGAGAGCGGTACGCATCAAGAACTTTTGAATTTGCACGGACTTTATTGGCGGCTTTATCAATTGCAGTATGTCGAGGAAAAGATACACAGTTCGTTGCCGCCGGCAACAAATTCGAGTTTAAGTTTGGAAACGGGCGCAAGCAGTTGATTTATCTGTTCAAAATCGGCATTTTAGAAATAGCTAGTCTAAATTAAAAAATTCGTTTATAATAAGTTTTCAAAATGATTACGGAAGGGACTCAGCAATCAGACTTACCAAAAGAATGTGAATCGGTAATGGAAGAAATCTTTAACCGATGCGCTGAAAGTGCGCCGAATTTCGGCGTGCGAATTGAATGCTTTAAAGAATCATTGCAAAAAACTGCCCGTAAATTTCTCCAAGCCAATTTATCGGAAAATCCTTCAACCGAAGAATTAAACGATTTTCTGCGGCAAATTCAAGCTGACGATTTATTTATGGCTCTGGCTTGCTCAAACGGAAACGAACGCGCCTGGTGGGAATTTGACCACCAACATCGTTCATATCTCGAAAGAGTTGCGCGGCACTTGGCAAGCACCGATATTGACGCGCAGGAAGTTGTTGACACGGTTTATGTCGAACTTTACGGGACCCGCGTCGTTGACGGTGAAAGAGTTTCGAAATTTTCGACTTACAGCGGGCGAGGTTCGCTTCGCGGCTGGCTGCGGACGGTAATCTGGCATTCATTGGTTGATCTGCACCGTGCTTCGCACGACGAAGTTTCACTTGACGAAATGACGGAAAACGTCGGCGAAGGTTTTGCTCACGCGAGTTTTGCCGATACATCACTCGGCGGCGAAGACGAGATGATTGAAAAGATTGCTAAGCAACGCTACAAAAAAGCGACCGTTTCGGCGATTGAAAAGGCTTTTGCCACTCTCGACAGTCACGAAAAACTGCTTTTGCTTTATTATCACGTCGAAAATATGAAACTTCGGGAAATTGCCCGGATGGTTGAAAGCGAAAGTTCGCCGCTTCGCGGTTGGTTTCAAAGAAAATCCCCGACGCGCGAAAAAAATCCTGAAAGCCGTATTCACGAATCAACAATTATGCGTTGGCTGGAAAAAAGTTATGGAAAGGTTTTACAGCTTTTTCGCACTGAATTACGTGCCAAACACGAATTGCGCGAAGATGAAATCGAAATTTGTCTGGAACTTGCCACACAGGACCTGGCTAGTCGAAATCTTTATCAAAATTTAACGACAACCTAAATATTTAAATTAGCATCAGAAGAAACTTTTTAGCCCCCAGAAAAATAATAATGCAAATAAATAAGGAGTTTGCGTCCTTTTCTACGGGAGGCTGGAATTAAAATGGAAAACAAGGGGAAAATAAATTCAGAGGAATTAAGAATACAAGGATTATTAGATCGCTATCTTAACCGGCAAATTGTCACAAACGGTCTATCAACACAGGAAAATCACTTAGACGAAGATTCATTAACAGCTTTTGTTGAAGGAAATTTAAGTCAGCGCGAGTCAAAGCCGATAGTCGGTCATTTAGTTGACTGTTCTTTCTGCCGACACGTAACGGCGGAACTTGTCAGACTTGACTTTGCTTTCGCAGACGAACAGGTTCAGGTAGTCGTTCAAGAAAGTCAGCCTTCAAAAGTTTCGGAAGTTTTGAAAGGTCTTCTGGCACGTATTTTTGGAACAGGTGAGAGCGTGGTTTTCGCCCATCACGAAACCGAAGAAAAGATTGAAACCAAGGAAGAGACAAAGGAACAAGAAAAATAACCACTAAAATCAACGAAAGGAAAAACTGCTCGTATTTATAGAAAATACGAGCAGTTTTTCCCTTTTAAAATAATCTACCCCGCAAAATTTTCTAAGGTACTTCTAAGGTACTAATGAATAATTTAACTTTTATCTATTATTTCTAAATTTTAAGAGTTATAATTAATCCACATCAACCTTGTTTAAGGAGCCTGAATTTGTCTGGAAATAATAACCATTGCTTGCCGAAATTTCATCATATATCGGTTGAAAAAGTCGCCGTTGCAAATTTGCCAACGACATTTGGTAAATTCAAAATAGCTGGTTATCGTTCACTCAACAGCAATGAGGAATTTGTCGTTTTGTTCAAAGGCGAAATGAAAGCTGATGTTCCTACCTTGGTGCGGATTCATTCGCAATGTTTGACGGGCGATGTGTTCGGTTCGATCAAATGCGACTGCGGTCCGCAACTTCACCGGGCGATGGAATTAATTGAAGAGGCCGGTTGCGGCGCGATAGTTTACCAGCAACAGGAAGGTCGCGGCATCGGAATTATCAACAAAATCCGCGCTTATGCTC
>JBDTZT010000484.1:0-3988 GCA_040005005.1 Actinomycetota bacterium | reverse complement strand
TTCGTGTTTTTCACGTTTACGAACTTCAGCAAAAGGTTCGGAGTTCGTAATTGAGCGTGTTTCCCCGCACTCAATTACGAACTCCGAACCTTTTTATTTTAAATTTATTGTTTCGTTTATTCCAAATTTGAAACAGTATTTTACGGCACTATCGCATTTGGAACAGGACTATCGCCGGTCGCGCCGAAAGTTACAATCGCCGTGCCGGCAGTTGTTCGCTGAATATACCAGGTTGAATTTGACGCTCGAAAAACAGATGTGTCAAATTTGCCGTCGCCGTCATAGTCGCCCGGGGCCGGAACGTCGCCTGCCGTGCCGAACGGAACCGAATAAAATGACGAATCTTCACTTCTTAAGATAAACCAGAATCCGGTTGACGGACGAAAAACCGCGACGTCAGATTTACCGTCGCCGGTGTAATCGCCTTGCACGGGTTTATCGCCGGTGTTTCCAAATTTGATAGCAAATATTCCGGCAGTGCTGCGCTGAATCCACCATTCACCGAGCGACGGACGAAAAATGGCGATGTCGGATTTGCCGTCGCCGTCGTAATCCGCCGTGACCGGAACATCTCCGGCCGTGCCAAATGTCGCAATGGTCGTGCCGCCATCGCCGGAGCGCAGAATAAACCAGGTTGCGGTTGACGGACGAAAAACTGCCGGATCGGTTTTGCCGTCGCCGTCATAATCGGCAGGCGCGGGAATATCGCCGGTCGTCCCGAACGGGAACGAAAAGAATGAGCCGTCATCGCTTCTTAAGATAAACCAATAACCGTTTGAAGGTCGCCAGAAGGCCATATCGGTTTTTCCGTCGCCCGTAAAATCGCCGGAGACGATTTTATCCGAACTTCCGCCAAACTGTGCGGCAACGGTTTGATTTGTCGAACTGCGGTTGACCCACCATTCGCCGACTGACCGACGAAAAATTGAAATATCCGTTTTGCCGTCGCCGTCAAAATCGAATCGCGCCAAACTGCGTGCCGTCAAACAAGTGCCATTTGCCGAAACAAAGCCGCTCACTTCAGTGCGCGAAGCCGTGCAAAACGAAAACTGGGTACTGCCGGTCAGTTGGGCGTTCATCAATGAATTTGCACAATTCGACATCGTGTCGGAGTGACTTGCCCCAAGATTATGTCCGATTTCGTGCGCCGTTACCAAAAAATTCGCTTCTTCCCAGCCCCAGCTAACATCAACTCTGCCGCTCAGACCGTAAGCAAACGTCGGGTTGTTACACATTACGCCCAAAAAGGCGAAGCCTTGCGAACGCACATTGGGCTTGTAGGTGAAAAGATGCGCTGTGTCCCGCGGATATTGGGTCGTCGGATAATTCGTGTTCCAGTAGGCTTGGAACGAGTGGAGGAGCGTGTCCGAATTTGCTCCATTATACGAATCAGCCGTTGACCAGGTATGTTGGAAAACAACTTTCACGGTTAAGTTAAGTTCGTTTTCATAAACGCCTTCGACCATATTCAAAATGCTCAGGATCTTGGCGTTTGCCGCGCTTGCACTGCCGCTGTTGGAAACAACGAAATCAAAATCGGCTTCCGTCGCGATCTCAACTGCCCGAAAACCGACCAGACTTTGGACTCCGTTTGCCAAAACCATCTTTTTGCCGTCTTCCATCTTTCCGACCAGGTCTTGCGGACAGGTGAAACTTTTATCTTTCAAGACATCTTCCGCCCGGTAAACGACAAAATCATCGGCGGTTGCCAGATCCGAATAATGTTTGGCAGGTTCGATAAAAAATCTTTCCGCGCCCGCCGAAAAATATCCTTCGATGCCCGAATTATCAATCGTCAGACGAACTTCGGATTCCGTTTCACCAACAATTTTCCCCTTGTAGGTTGTGACCGGCGTTTTTTCGAGTTTACGAACACCGTTTTCGGTCGTGTCTTCCGCCGTGTAACTCGATGCCCGCAAATCGTGCGGTGTCACCGATAATTCAAAAGTTTTGTTCGAGGTTGGAATGGAAAGAGTTTGGCTCGCTATCGCTTGCCGAAGCGTACTCCGCGTGTCCAGACGCACGACATTGACGTTTTTAAATGAGTTTACCAAATCATTTTTTAATGCTTCGCTTTGCGCCGAAACGGTTAAAAATGTGGTTAAAATAAGTAAAATGACAAATAAAGAACTTTTCGTCATTGAATCCTCCGGAGAAAAAATTTATGGTCTTACTGTGAAAAAGATTTGGGGGAAATCTTGCTGACATAGTTAATAAAGGTTTAACTATGTTTATTTTCCACGAAATTCTGTTGCTCTGATGTCAGAATTTGTGAAAAGTCACACAAAGAATGTTAGGGGTTATAGTCGGGACAATCTGGAAACTAATACCAAGCCGCTTGAGACTGAAAATCATCCGCGCGACACAGAAAAAATTTACGGCATCCGTCGGTGCTATCATCACCAACGCGGACGAAAAAGTCTTACTGCTTGAGCATCTCTTGCGTCCCGCTTCGGGCTGGGGGATTCCGGGCGGATTTATCAATCAAGGCGAACAGCCCGAAGCGGCCGTACGAAGAGAACTGCGCGAAGAAACCGGAATTGAACTGGAAAACTTGATGATGCTTCGCGTCCGTACGACAAATCTCCACATCGAAATTCTTTTTCGCGCCACTTCAAGCGGTAAAGCCGAAGTGAAAAGCCGCGAGATTAAAAGTCTGGGTTGGTTTGAGATTGACAAAATGCCCGTCGAAATGAGTTCCGTGCAAAAATCAATCGTCGAAAAATTTTTGCGCGATGAAATTTGATAAAAACTTTTTTGCCGATTAAACTCATAAAGATAAAACAATCTTATAAAGATAAAACAATTCTTATTAGGAGAAAAAAAATGGTTGATTTAATTCCGTCAGCGGATTCGGTGATGGGAATCTTGCAGGAAACGGGCGCCTATCGCAAAGGACATTTCATTTACCCAAACGGCAAACACGCTTCGCATTATTTTCAGATGCCGCTTGCATTTCGCTATTATGATAACGCACGAATTTTATCGGTCGGCTTGAGCCGGATGTTTCGGATGGAAAAGGCGATTTCGAGCCGCTTGCCGAAAGTTTCGATTATCAGTCCGAGTCCGGGCGGCATTATGGTCGCTTTCGGTGTCCGCGAGGCTTTGACCGCCGAACAGATTTACTGGGCGGAAATGGAAGACGGCAAACGTCAATTTCGTCAATATATGAGCGAAGGCGACGTTCATCCGGCGATCATCGTTGACGACATTCTGCGTTCGGGAAAAGCGATGCAGGAAACTTTTAACCTGGTTAAGGAATTGGGCGCGGAAGTCATCGGTTGCGGCGCAATCATCCGATTTGAAGATTCACCGACTGAGTTTGACGGCATTCCGGTCAAAAGTTTGGCGACGTTTGACGTAAATTTTTATGAGAACGAAGACGAATGGAAAAATTCCCGCAGCGCATCCGAAGCCGAAGAACAAAAAGTTCGCTTTTAAGCGAACTTTAGGTAAAATAAAAAGGTAAAATTTCTGTCTTTACGGTTATTAGAATCTGCTCAGACAACTCTCTCAAGTTTTGAATTTTTATTTTTACCTTTTCACTTCTTCGAAGAGACTCCGCCTTTCCGCCAATAATCTCAAAAACTTCTCGCGTTTGAGAAAAAACAGGGAAATGGCCTTGAGCCAACCGCTCAAATCGCTAATTTCTTCGAGCGAGCGCAAGGCAATAAAACCGCACAGAAACGAAAACGGAATCGAAAGCAGAGCAATCAGCCAGCCGAAATAAAAGTCTAAAACAACTGCGAAAATCAGCCACGTCAAAGGCATCAATACTATCGCCGACAAAAATTTGACTGTCGAAGCCATATCGAAATAGCCTTTTTTTATTTGCAGGTAAGCCAAAAACTTGCCGAGTTGATACGCGGGAAAATGCAAAACTGCGCCAAAAATAGCAAATGGCGCAAGTAATAACAAATGCCACGAACGCCGAAAAGCGTGTTTCAAAACAAATCTCTTTGAATAGTCGGCAAGCGCGAGAAATTCT
>JBDTZT010000483.1:0-3992 GCA_040005005.1 Actinomycetota bacterium | reverse complement strand
CGACCACCGGATTCCTTCAATGCCGGTCATCGTTGATTCGCCGATGGCGGCGCAGGCGACGCAGATTTACAATCGCTTCACGGAAGAACACGACGAGGAATATGCTTCGATTCTGGCGAAAAAAATTCAGCCGCTCCGCACCGATTGGATGCAAACGGCTTCCACGCGCGAAGAATCAAAAGCCATTAACGATCTGAAAGGCGCAAGAATCATCATTTCGGCTTCGGGAATGCTCACCGGCGGGCGCGTTCTGCATCACGCGATGCGGATTTTACCAAACGAAGACGCGACGATTATTTTTGTCGGCTATCAGGCGGCGGGAACAACCGGACGCCGAATCCAAAACGGCGAAAAAGAGGTCCGCATAATGAAAAGTTGGATTCCGGTGCGCTGTCACGTCGAACGAGTCGAAAGTTTTTCCGCGCACGCCGATTGGAAGGCGATTCTGCGCTGGCTGCACGGTTTGCCCGGCGCGCCGAAAAGTGTTTTCACGACGCACGGCGAACCCGACGCGGCGGCAGCGATGGCGCAGCATATCCGCGACGAATTCGGCTGGAACGTCGTTGTTCCCCAATATGAGCAAACGATTGAATTAGAATAGAAATTTGGTGTAAATTGATGTTATGACAGCTTTACCACAGAGGAAATATATTTCGGCTGAAGAATATCTGGAGTTGGAGCACGTCGCTTTTGAAAAGCACGAATATTTTGACGGTGAAATATTCGATATGGCTGGCACGAGTGAAGAACACGCAAATATTTCTTCAAATATTAACGCTTCTTTGCATTTGCAATTAAAAAAACGTCCGTGTAAATCTTATCAATCTGATTTGCGTGTGCATATTCCGGCAACAGGTCTTTACACTTATCCAGATATTTTGGTGATTTGCGGAAAACCTCAATTACTTGAAGACGTTTATCTTGACACGTTACTGAATCCGATTGTCATTGTCGAAGTTCTCTCACCCTCAACCGCCGATTACGATAAAGGCGCGAAATTCGATCATTACCGCACGATTGAATCTCTCAAAGAATTTGTTTTGGTTTGGCAAGACAAAAAAAGAGTTGCCCGTTATACAAAACAAGACGATGGAAGTTGGGTTTTACGAGACTTTATCGGCGAAGAAGCCGAAATTACTCTGGGTTCAATCGATTGCAACCTTACGATGGACGACATTTACGAAAAAGTTGAGTTTGAAGCAGAATAATTTCACTACTACTCATAACGCAAACATTCGATCGGGTCTAGTTTTGACGCCTTTCGCGCCGGAAGAACGCCAAAGATCAAGCCGACCCCGACGGAAACTCCCAAACCTGTAATCACCGCCCAGAGCGGAACTTGTGCGGGAAGACTCGGAACAAGAAGCATTATCAGATTGCTGATGCCGATTGCCAGAACAACGCCGATGATTCCGCCGAAAAATGTCAAGGTCATCGCTTCGAGAAGAAATTGCAGAACGATTGCGCCTTTGGTGGCGCCGATGGCTTTGCGGATGCCGATTTCTTTGGTTCTTTCGGTCACGGAGACGAGCATAATATTCATCACGCCGATGCCGCCGACGAGCAATCCAAGACACGAAATCGCAATCGCCACCAGACCGACTCCGCCGATAATCCCGTCAAACTGCTCGATAAAATTGTCGGCGGTTTTGATGTCGAAATTGTTCGGTTCGCCGTATTTTACGCCGCGCCGCTGTCGCAGAATGCCTTCGATTTCCTGCACGGCATCGTTAAGTTGTCCCGGTTTCGCTTGAATAATATGCAAAATCGCGTCGCGGGTCGGGGCGGCTTTGCGGGCGGTTCGAAAAGGCAGAAAGATTTTACGGTCTTCTTCGTTTTCGCCGAAAAACCCCGCTTTTCGTTTTTCGATCACGCCGATGATTTCCCAGGTGGTGCCATTCATCCGGATAACTTTACCGACCGCATCGTCTTTTTCGTTCGGAAAAAGCGCCTCGACCGCATTAACGCCGATGACCAGCACATTGCGGCGCTGATAATTATCAGATTCGGTGATAAACCGCCCCTGTTTAATAACCAGATTGGTCATCTGGGCATAATTCGGCGTCACGCCGTCGGTCAAAGCCCAACGATAATTTTTGCCTTCATAGACCATATTATCGTCAAAGCCGTCGCCCCACGAACCGATGCTCGGCGCGACGGTTGCGATGTCTGCGACCGTGCTTGATTGCGCGAGAATTGCCGTTGCATCGTCTTCGGTCAAAGGTTTGCGGTTTCTTTCTTCACGACTCGGATTGCCAAAACCGGTAGTCAGATGGAACGCATAAATATTATTCGTGCCGTATTCCTCAACGATGGAGATGATTGATTGGCGCATTCCGGTCAAAATAGAGGCGACCACAATCGCCGTAATAATGCCGATGACGATGCCGAGAATCGTTAAAGCCGAACGAAATTTATGAGCCAAGATGCTGTCTAATGACATCTTTAATACTTCTTTCGGTAATGTATTTGATAGTCCCATTTTTATTCTCTCTAGCTTTTCGTCAATGCGACGATCGGGTCAAGGCGCGCCGCTTTCCACGCCGGATAAAGTCCGGCAACAACGCCGATTATGCTTGAAACGCCAACCGATAAAATGATATAGCCGAAGGTAATCGTCATCGTCATTTGAAGCAGAACAGTTATCAGTTGGGTAACGCCGGTCGCCAGAAGAAGTCCCAAAATTCCGCCGACAACGCAAAGCAGAGCCGATTCGATCAGGAATTGAAGCAAAATTTGTTTGCGGGTGGCGCCCAAAGCCTTTCGGAGTCCGACCTCGAAAGTTCTTTCGGTGACGGAAACGAGCATAATGTTCATCACGACGATTCCGCCGACGACCAGAATAATCATCGTAATCGGCACGACGACCGCCGCGATTGCGCCGGTGAACTGATCCATCTGCGAATTAAATTCATCGGTATTGACGACGCTGAAATTTTCTTCTTCACTACCGAGAAGCTGTCGTTTGTTTCGCAAAGTCAAGGTCGCGTTTTCGATGGTTTCTTTAAGAACATCGGCGTTTGCGGCTTTGCCATGAAGCTGGAGTCCGCCGCTGCGTGAGAATATCTGGTGATGAAGCGTCACCGGCATATAAATGTTTCGGTCCATTGACTCGCCGAAAAACGAACCGCGTTTTTCCTCAATGCCGATAATTTGCAGAGGTACGCCGCGAACTTTTATCGTTCGCCCGATTGGATTTTGATTCGGAAAGAATTTGTCCTGAAGATCAGTTCCGATCACGCAAACTTTGGCGGAACGCTCGACTTCCGCGTCGGAGAAAAATCGTCCCGGATTGATGGTTTTATCTTCGATGTCAACCATATTCGCGGTGTCGCCGATAATTCTGACCGACGGCATTTCGATTCCGTCCTGATTGATTTCCGCGCCCGAGTTCATTGATGCGCCGATCGCGAAACACATTTTGCAGTTGTCGCGGACGTATTGGTATTCTTCCCACATCACGTCTTTGTTGCGGCGGTTGCGGCGTTCAAATTCCTCGTCGGAAATTCGCCCCGTATTGGCCATCCGCGTAATCATAAAATGGTTCGAGCCGAGGACTTTGGAAACTTTGTCAATGACGTAAGTTTTCAAACCGCTGATCGATGCCCCGACGACGACGACCGCCGCGACGCCGATAATAATTCCGATCAAGGTCAAAAAAGCACGGAGTTTATGCTCTAAAATTGATTTGACCGCAATCCAAAATGCGTCAAAATAAAATGAATATAAGTGCCTCATAAAACTCCCGAAAGAAATAAATTGTAGGAATAAATGCCTGAAAAGTTAGACGATATTGCAAACGCATTTGTTAACGAAAATGTTTCGATAAAGTTTTAATTTTGCCGATTGCATTTGAAAACGTGCCTCGTGCTATACTTGCAATTTATTACTTTCAGTTCGTTTTAATTAAGATAATTTTAATCAGGGAGAAACAAGTTTTGAGCGTTTTAGTTGATAAAAATACGCGCCTTATCGTTCAGGGCATCACCGGA
>JBDTZT010000482.1:0-3994 GCA_040005005.1 Actinomycetota bacterium | reverse complement strand
TTATCGAAAATTTAGGAGATGTTTCGGCGGGGGAAATTCCGAAAACTTTGACGGCCGTCGTTGTGCCCTGCGAACAGCAAGCTAAAAAGACCGAAGAAACAAAACCGCAGCAAGCGCCGCAGAAATAAAATGCAATTTTGAACGGAAACAGTTTGGATATGTTTCGCGCCGATGTAATCTCTCTGGTCGTTTTTTTGAATAATTTTCCGCAAAAGAACGTTTGGAAAAAAATTGTTATAAATTTGGAAAGGGTTTAATTTTAAGGGGATTATTAAATGAGGTTTAAAGTATTATCAACTTTGGTTTTGACAGTTTTGGCTGTTGCTGTAAGCAGTTTCGCTCAAAAAGACGATTCAACAACTCCAAAACAACCTGAAATTTTAATTAAAACACCGACGCCAACACCGAAGCCGGTTCCGCCGGTTTCAACGACCCCTAAACTTTCAGAAACGCTCGCAATAAACCTTGAAAATTTATCAAAAAGCGATGAAATTTCACGTGAAAGGCGCGAGCAGTCATACGCAAAATTGCTTGAAGGTCAGCGGTATATTTGGAATATGAGCCGCCAGCGTTCGCAGGGCATAACAACCGGTGCCAGACTTGCGAAACAAGCCTTTCAAAAAGCCGTCGAACTAAATCCGAATTTGGCAGAAGGTTATACCGCACTGGCCGAACTTGCTTTAACGACGCCGCCAAATGATATAAACGAAGCCGTATCATTAGCTTCGTTGGCAGTTAAAATTGATAAAAATAATTTCGGCGCACACCGGATTTTATCGCGGCTTTACACCATAAAAAGCCGTTTGAATGAAGGCCGTCTTGATGAAGCCAACGCCCAAAAAGCCATCAACGAATGGAACGAAATTGCGCGGCTTGATCCGAGAAATGCCGAAGCGTGGGCTTTTTTGAGTGAACTCTATAAACGGACCAATAAACCTGAAGAAAGAATCGCAGCATTACAAAATTGGCTTGGTTCTTCAACCCCGATTGAAACACGCTTTTATAAAACGGTGCTGGGCAATCAGGAAAATTTATCGCCCGAAAATGCGTCGGTAAAACTTGGCGAAGCGTTGCTTGACGTGGGACGAATTCAGGAATCAGTCGAGGTTTTAAATCAGGCGGTGGCCGATGACCCGGAGAATTCCGAAACCCTTGAACTTTTAAGCAAAGCACTTGAAAAAGCGGACAGCAACACGTCGGCGACGGCAATTCAATCGCTTCAACAAGCAATTTATGCAAATCCCGACAATGTTTCATTGATTATGCTCTTGGCAAAGGTGCAAGCCCGCGCCGGAAATACGGCGGATGCCGCAAAATTCATAAATGATTCGATTGCGAAATTGGCTGAGAAAGACAAAGCCGCCGCCGCCAATTTGCAAATTTCGCTGGGTGACATTTATTTTAATTCCGAAAAATACGAAGAAGCAACGGCGGCCTATCAAAAAGGTTTAGCCATTGCCGGTATTGACAAAAATACTTTGGCAACCGATGACGAACGCGAATTTGCGAGTGCGATTTTTGAGAAAATTATTCACTCATACAAATTTGCCAACCGTTTTAACGACGCGAAACTCGCGATTGACAATGCACGATTGGTTCTGGGCGATGAAGATTCGTTCACTGACCGGCAATTAATCCTGCTTTATCGTGAAAATGGTAAGAAACAAGAAGCCTTACAAGCCGTGCGGGCAGCTCGCTTACGCTTTCCAGACGACTATGGTTTTCTTCGCCAGGAAGCCTCTATTTTGACTGAATTGGGCAAGGTTGACGAAGGCGTGGCGATTGTTAAATCTTTGCTTGGAAAGAAAAGCTCGTCGGTGCCCGCGATTATGTTTGACGATTTTACGAATTATTTGTTTATTTCGATGCTTTACAGCGACGCCAAACGAGGCAAGGAGGCGATTGAAGCGGCGAATCAGGCGTATCAAATTGGCGGTAGTATTGAAAGAAAACAGATTGCTAAATTGACGCTCGCTACAGCACAACAAAATTCGGGTGATTTCAAATCTGCCGAAATAACCCTGCGCGGAATTTTGGCGGAATCACCAAATAATCCGATTGCGCTCAATAATCTCGGCTATTTTCTCGTTGAACGCAATGAAAAACTTGACGAAGCCTTGAAATTGATTCAACAAGCTTTGAAAACCGATCCTGATAATTCATCATATTTGGATAGTTTGGGTTGGGTCTATTTCAAAAGCGGAAAATTCGATTTGGCGGAAGAAAATCTAATAAAAGCCTTAAAATTTGATCCTTCATCGGCGACGATTAACGAACATCTCGGCGACGTTTATCAAAAACAAAATAAACCCGAACTTGCAAAAACTGCTTGGCAAAAAGCATTGAACCTTTCATCGGATGTTGAACAGACAAATGCTATCAAGTTGAAATTAAACAAAAAAACAACAAAATAAAATGATCAACTAAAACTTATTTTTGAATAAAAAGCGGATTTGTCCGCTTTTTATTTTTGGAAACTGAATGTGATTAAATGTTTTTAAAACCAGCAAATATTCAATCGAATTTTTGCATTTTAATAAAATTAAGCGGGTAAAAATATCCGAACCTTGACCGATAAGGGCAACTCCGTCGCAAGGCGGCAGACGCAAAGTTTCGAGTCTCTTTTTTTTGAAGAAAAGAGATTGTCGGACTTCCGAAGTGAGGTTTAATGCACTTAAATAAATTCCTATTAAAATCCGGCATTGTTCTTGCACTTTTCATTGGTGCTTTTTCTGAAATCGTTTTTACCCAAACAATCAAAGCTGAAAAAACAGGTTCGGTCGCTTCAAATATCCGCGATCAAGAGGAAGATTCGGATTTCAACCGAAAGCGAATCGTGAAAAGTGAAAACGACAAAAATGTCGCGTCCGCCAAACTTTCAGCAAATCAGATTTTTAATTTGGAAAAACAAACTTTTGCGCTGATAAATGAAGAACGAGCGAAAATTGGCTTATCGTTGTTAAACTGGAGTGATGACGTAGCAAAAATTGCCCGGCTTCATTCGGAAAATATGGCAAAGTTTAATTTTTTCAGCCACACCGGAATTGATGGCAAAATGGTCAACGACCGCGCAGATACGTTCGGAATTACCAAATGGACGGCGATGGGTGAAAACATCGCTTACAATCGCGGATACAAAAATCCGATTGAATGTGTTGTCGAAAAATGGATGCAATCGCCATCGCACCGCGAGAATCTGTTGAACAACCGTTGGAAAGAATCGGCGATTGGAATTGCCGTTACGGACGACGGAACATATTATTTTACGCAGGTTTTTCTGGTCAGAAAATAAATTTCGGGAAATCAAATAATTGAAAGATGAGGCAAAATGAATTTGCTTCATCTTTTTTCATTTTCTATGCTAAATGGATGAAAGATACAAGTTTCACGCTTCCGAGTTTCGCTAAAATAAACTGGTTTCTCCGAATTATGGGCAAGCGCGGCGACGGCTTTCATGAACTCTGTACCATTTTTCAAACCGTTTCGTTATTTGACGAAATAAGTTTTCAGGAACACGACCGAATTGTTTTAACCTGCAAAGATGAGTTTATTCCGCTCGATGCAACAAATATAATCGTCAAAGCCGCACAAATTTTAAAGCGTGAATTCAATATAAAAACAGGCGCCGAAATTCATCTTGAAAAACGAATTCCGGCGCCGGGCGGACTTGGCGGCGGTTCATCAAACGCGGCGGTTACTCTGCTTGGTTTGGCAATGCTGTGGAATTTAAAAATCGATTTCGACAAATTAGCTGAAATTGGGGCCAGACTCGGTTCTGATATTCCTTTTTTCTTTTACGGCGGATGTCGCAAATTAAAACTGTTGGTTTTGTTGATTGCGAACTCAATAAGTCAGCAATGATTTAATGAAATAAAATCGAAATCTTTTAAATGGCCGCCAGATCAAAAATGAAATTTATTTTTAATAGAAATCCGTGCTCTTTTTAAAATCATTTCAGAAAAAATAGATCATGAAAGTAAAATTATCAAGGCAT
>JBDTZT010000481.1:0-3999 GCA_040005005.1 Actinomycetota bacterium | reverse complement strand
AACTTCTTTGCTCATTTTCTTAAAACTCGGCATTTGCCGCTGAAACGACTTTTTCCGCCGCGTCGCTCATTCCTTTGGCGACCAGGAAATTCAAATCGGATTCGGCAATCACGCGATTTCCCTCTTCGACGTTGGTACCTTCGAGCCGCACCACGACCGGAATCGAAACCCCGAGATTTTTCCCGGCCGCGACCACGCCGCGGGCAACCATATCGGTTCGGACAATTCCGCCGAAGATATTGACCAGTACGGCTTTGACATTTTGGTCAGCGAGCAAAATACGAAAGGCTTGTTCGACCCTTTCCTGCGACGCACCGCCGCCGACATCCAAAAAGTTGGCAGGTTCGCCGCCGTGCAGTTTGATGATGTCCATCGTCGCCATTGCCAACCCGGCACCGTTGACCATACATCCGATGTTCCCGTCGAGTTTGATGTAATTCAAGTCAAACTTTGAGGCTTCGATTTCGAGCGGTTCTTCTTCGTCCAAATCACGCAGCGCGGCGTAATCTTTATGCCGAAACAGCGCGTTGTCATCAAAAGTAACTTTTGCATCGAGCGCAATCAAACGATTGTCTTTCGTCAGTAAAAACGGATTTATTTCAACTAAGGATGCGTCCATTTTTTCGTAAGCATCGTAAAGTTTGAGCATAAAGCCGGCGGCTTGATTGATGAGTTCATTCGGAATTCCCAAACCAAACGCCAGATTTCGCGCCTGAAAAGCTCGCAATCCGACCGCCGGGTCAATTGTTTCTTTTAAAATCAATTCGGGGGTTTCGGCAGCGACTTTTTCGATGTCCATACCGCCCGCCGATGAAGCCATCAAAACATCTCGGCCGCTCGTGCGGTCAAGCGTGATGCCGAGATAAAATTCTTTATCAATCGGCAAACCTTCTTCGATCAGCAGAGTTTTAACGACGCGTCCTTCGGGTCCGGTTTGATGCGTGACAAGCGTCATTCCGAGAATCTGTGAAGCGATTTCTTTTGCTTCGGCGGGCGATTTGGCGAGTTTTACGCCGCCGCCTTTGCCACGACCGCCGGCGTGAATCTGGGCTTTGACGACCGTCACGTCACTACCTAAATCCTTTGCCGCTTGTTCGGCTTCTTCGGGCGTTCGGGCGACGATTCCACGCGGAACGGGAACGCCGTAAAGTTTTAAAAGGTCTTTTCCCTGATATTCGTGTATTTTCATAAAGTTAGAAAAATTTCGAGAATGTAAAACTTCAAAAAGTTTAGCTTTCCAAACTGTAAAAAGCAAAGTTGGGCAATTGAAGACCGCATTTTGAGTGCAAAGCGAATTTGATTTTTCCGAAAAACTATTTATCCTTGCGCCACGGCTGAAGTAAATTCACCCAACTTTCAACCGTTCGCTGATATTCGCCCGGACAGCGCACGGCGCGTTCTTTGGGCAAATATCCGTCGGTAACGAAATATTCATATTTCGCCGAATTCGAGCCATAAATCATACAAAGTGAATTGTAAAATCGTTGTTCCTGCAAAAGATGCTCGTCCGCCATATTGCGTTTTGTTGTTGAAGTTTGCTTTGATTCGATATGAAAAGCATCGGCGGCGGCAAGCACGTTTTTGACGCCTTCGTCTCCCAACTCTTCGATATTGATATACGACGAACAACGGTCGGCGGCATCTTCTTCGTTGCCCATCACCGGCAAATTGTAATTGTAGATCAAGGCGTGCCCGACTTCGTGCAGAAACGCAAAACGCACGGCGGCAAACATTTTTTTGTCGGCATCTTCGGGTTTCATTCCGTCGCTTCGATAAAGATTGTAAAAATGCTCCATCAATTCGTAACAAACCGTAATTGATTGAATCTGCGGGTCAAATTCGGCGTTCGGTTCGCCGCAATCTTTCGAGCGCAAATTAATATCGTTCGGCAAACTCAACGCCCGATTCAAATTGTCAGCCGCTTTTTCGAGAAGTTTTTCGTTTTTGATCTTTTGATCAATTTCGTTATACCGCGAATTTTTTACTTCGAGATGCTGAACAATAAAATCGCCTTTATCTTCTTTTTTATTCGATTTATTCAAATTGGATTTCGTTTCTGAATTATTGATGGAAGTGTTCGAGGTGATATTGGTTTGCGAATTTGTGTCAACCTTCACGCTGCCTTTTCCCGCGCTGAAAACACAAGCCGAAACAAACAGCCAAAATGCTGAAATCACAAACAGATTTGTAATATTTCCACCTCTGAAAACTGTCTGTAACTTTTGAAGCATATTTCGTTTTGGAGAATTTCACTTTCGGATTTACGCGAATTTTTAACAATTATAACAGTCTTTTGGCAAAAAAAAACGGTAGATGAAAGTTTTTCACCAACCGTTCTTTATTGTTACAAGTATCAGGTTCCAAATTTCAAGTTTCAAAATAACATTTTCGACTTGAAACATGAGACTTGTAACTCCGCTTTTATTGAGATTTTTCAATCATTTTGACCAGCGTTCGCACCGCCACCGCCGTCGGTCCCTTTGCCTGATACGGTTTTTCGCTGTCGTTCCACGCTGTTCCGGCAATATCGAGATGTGCCCATTTTGCCTTGTCAATAAATTCCTGAATGAAAACCGCGCCGACAATTGTTCCCGCTTTGCGCGAAGGACCGATATTTTTGATGTCGGCAATATCGGATTTGATTCCCTTGCTGTATTCTTTGCCAATCGGCAATTGCCAGTAATTTTCACCGACTTCCTTTCCGCACGCGATAATTTCGTCAACCAAATCCTGGTCATTGCCCAAAACCGCCGTGTTGATATCGCCGAGCGCAATAATTACCGCGCCGGTCAGCGTCGCCATATCTATAATGCGCGTCGCGCCTTGTTTTTCAGCGTAGGCAACCGCATCAGCTAAAACCAGGCGACCTTCGGCATCAGTGTTTAAAATCTCAACCGTTTTACCGTTCATCGCGGTGACGACATCGCTCGGCCGAGTCGCCTTGCCGTCGGGCATATTCTCGACCGCCGCCACGATCCCGAGAACCGGAACGGACGGCTTTAAGAGACCGATTGCCCGCATTGTGCCGACGACACTGGCACCGCCTGACATATCGTATTTCATCGCGTCCATTCCTTCACCGGGTTTAAGTGAAATTCCGCCGGTGTCAAACGTAATACCTTTGCCGACCAAAGCCAGCAGTTCGCCTTTTTTGGCGGTTGATTTTTTCGGCTCATATTTCAAAATAATTAATTTTGCCGGTTGTTCAGACCCGATTGAAACACTCAGCAGCGATCCCATTCCGAGTTTTTCCATCTTCGCTTCGTCGAGAATTTCGCACTTTAATCCGGCTTCTTTGGCGATTGTCTGCGCACGTCTCGCAAATTCGGTCGGATGCAGAATATTCGGCGGCTCATTTGCCAAATCGCGTGTAAAGTTCATCGAATCGCCGATGATCTGTCCACGGCTCAAACCGATTTTCAAAGCTGCCGCGTCCCCGCCTTCGACGCACAAAACAAGGTTCTCAACCGATTTGTTGTTTTTATCTTTCGTCCGGTATTTATCGAGTTCAAATTGGCTCGTCACAAAACCCTGCACGGCATTTTGAGCCACTTCGCACGCGTCGCCGTCGCTGCGCGGAAGCAGGGCGAAACTTTTCACGTTGCGCTTTCGCAAAAACCGCGTGGCGGTTCCCGAAACATTTGCCACCCCCGGCGTTTTGTAATCCGATTTGTCGCCGACCCCGATTAATAAAAGCCGTGACGCTTTGACCTTGCCTTTTGCCGAAAAACGAATCAAGACAGTTTCGCCCGTTTCGCCTTTAAATTCTTCGTTTTTGATGACCGACGAAATTATTCCGCCCGTTAATTTGTCCAAATCTTTCAGAACTCCGTTCGATGCTTTTTCATCTTTAAATACCGCAACTGCCAAAGCATCAACATTTGCTTCCTGAAAATTTGCCGTAATTGCCTGAGTTTTCATTCTTTTCCTCGTATTAAATTTTATTATACCTGCAAAACTTTACAAATTCTATAACTTATCTTAACTTTTCTTTCAACT
>JBDTZT010000022.1:0-13587 GCA_040005005.1 Actinomycetota bacterium | reverse complement strand
ATTTTTTAAAGAATTACCCGTTTGATGAAGCGTCGGCGACATCCAACCTGATGCCCGATAATTTATTTCGGTCTTCGATTATCAACCTTTATTTAAATTAAAATTTGACGGCTTACCGTCGCCCGCTTTTAATAGCGAACGTAAGCATTTTAAATAATTTCGGGGATTATAAAAGAGGGTTTTCCACAGTGCCGACTGTGGAAAACCACAGTGCCGACTGTGTCAGCCATATTGACACGGTTGCCACGGCAAAGAATCTGATCCGTCTGCAAAAAGCAACTTTTACACCTGCAAGCCGGTTTTTATGCCTCCAACGTAACTTTTACTCATTGCAACATATCTTTTATCTCTGCAACATATCTTATGCTCATTGCAGAGCAACTTTTACCTCTGCAAAACCTCTTTTGTCACTTGCCCCGTAACTTTTACGTCTGCAACATAACTTTCACCGCTTGCAACATAACTTTTACCTCTGCAAAGCAACTTTTGTTTTTTCTTTAAGATTACTTAGACTTTCCTTCAAAAAACCATTTATCTTCGGTATTTTTGCGGACTTTCGATTTATCTTTCGGAATACTTGCCAGTCCGCCAACCGACCAGAAATATCTGATCGTTAATGATTTAAGATTTTGAGAAGGATTGACTGCCATTTTTTCCATTCTAAGTTGCACATAACCAATAAAAGGCAGTTCTTTGGCAAAAAAATCGGGCTCCTTTTTGACAAGCCATTCGCAGAATTCGTTTTCATCCGAACTCCAAAGCGGATTTGTTTTCCACCAATCACGCATCAGATTTTGATACTTTTCAGAAACCGAAGTCGGAAGCCAGATTTTATTCTCGTAAATGTTCAATCCCTTATCCGTTTTTTTATCGGACTTACTGAAAATATACCAAGTGGACCAGTTCACTTTGTCGCAACTATAACGAATAAAAATTTGCGGTTCGAGCCGATAAGTTGAATCAACTTCGTCAATTGAACCATCAAGCGAGACCGTAAAATTGGCACTATTCGGCGGCCGCCATGAAAGTCCGATCGGAAAAGAGTGCGTTTGAAGCCAAACGTCCCGAACTTGATTTTTCGGAAGTTGTTTTGTTTCCAGACCTGTTTCTTGCAGTGAAAAACTATCTGACCACGTAACATTTTTTTGAATCTTGCCCGGCGAGAAATCAATTTTTTCCTCACCGGCTTCAAGAATTTCTGCCTGAATTTCACAGACGCAAACACAGAACAGAATCGCCAGACCACATAAAATCATAAGTCGTTTCATAAAACTTTCCTCAAACCATCACATTCAGATTACACACTATTTTCCTAACCCGCCGTAAAATCGCCAATTCGGTTTGAAGTCGCGGGTCAGTTTCTGTTTCGTCAAAATGCTTCGGACCATTTCGACGGGAATTGCGCCTTCTTTTAAGATTGCATCGTGGAATTGTTTGTTGGTCATTTTTTTTGAATCAACCAGGTCGCGGTGCAGATTGTAAAACTGCAATCCGCCCATCATATAGGCGATTTGATAAAGCGGTCCGTAATCGCCCGAAAACGAGCGGCGGACTTCGGCGGTCGCGTTGTCGCGTTCGTGTCCGACGCGCTCGACCAGGAAATCAACCGCTTCCGGCGGCGACATTTTTTCGAGGTGAAAACTCAGGCTGAAAATAATCCGCGCACAGCGGTGCATTCGCCAAAAAAGCGCCCCGATCTTTTCTTCGGGCGTTTTCTGAAAACCCAGATCCCACATTAGAAATTCCCAATACAACGCCCAACCTTCCATCCAGAAAGGCGTGTAAAATACATTGCGATACGGGCGGTAGCGATTGATCATAAAACCTTGCAGATGATGACCGGGAATGAGTTCGTGAAAAACGGTCGCGTGGGCAAAATACGGATTGTTGCCGCGCATTGCCATCATTTTTTGCTCGTGCGACATTCCGCTTGTCGGATAAGCAACGAGAATCGTTTCGCCGCCGAGGAAAAACGGCGCGACGAGCTGGCGTTCGGGCGACATCATCTCCATTCGCCAACCGTCACGCGCAAGGCGCGGAATGGTTACGAGATCGTTCTTCTCGACAAAATCAATCGCTTCATACGCGAGATTTTTAATCAATTCGGGCTGTTTGCCGGGTTCGACATACTTTTGTTTGACGATTTCGAGAGCCTTTTTCCAATCGTCGCCGTAACCCATCGCGGCGGAAGCCTTTTTCATTTCTGCCTCGCACCACGCAAATTCCTTGTTGGCGATTTCGATCAGTTCTTCGGGCGTGTAGGGAATCATTTCATATTCGAGTTCTTGCAACAACGCTTCGCGCCCGATCGGGTCGCCGATGATGGTTGTTTTGTCGTCGGGTTTAATGCCGACGAGTTTGTCGAGCAGAAATGTTTGATAACTTTGCAATGAAGCGTCAACCGATTTATACGGCTCGGCGTTCCACCACGTAAATAGCGGGTCGTAAGCGTTATAAAACGTAAACCAACGCTGCAAAGTCTGCCGCAAAGACGCAACCGTTTTGGCGGCGCGATTGGCGACGGTGCGTTTTGGTTTTGCAATCGTTCCCGCTTCAATTCCCTTTTGCGTCTGCAAAATCGTTTTATTCAAATCATTCAAAAGCGCGGCGGTTTTTCCTGCATCAATCGTTTCGAGTTTTCGGCGCGAATCTTCCAAATCGCTGATTGTTCGCGCAAAAGGAATGAGCGGCGACATTTCTTCAAACTGCCGATCGTAGCGGTCGAGTTCGCGCTGTTCGTGACTCAGATAATTTGCAAAAAGCAGGTAATCAACCTGCTCGTCGTGGTTAAGCGCATCGAAATTCTGCTTACCCAAAAGCGCCAGCCAATCGGCATTAAGTTGTTTGAAACGCGCCTGCCGATTCGGCGACTCGCGCGCCGAATAAAACCGATTCAAGATGCCGTAATCTTCGCCGTATTTCTCGATCACCCCGCGCAGACGGCTCAATGGTTCGTTGTAATTGCTCAAATCATCCGGCATTTGGGAAAATGTATTTAAAACAAGAAGAAGCAAAAAGAAGATCGGAATCAGACGTTTCATAGTTGTTGAATATTAACTCAAATTGAGTTAGAAAAGAATTGATAAATTGGACCTGAGAAAACGAAATGTTTAATCTTTTCAAGAACATGAAAATAAAAAAATCTGAAACGCCTTTAACAAAGGTTTCACGCACAAAGATAATTGAAGGCAAATCAATTCCCGCTTTTATTCATAATCAGAATTATTTTTATGTTGATTTAGATATTTATGAAGACGGAATTATTTGGTGTTGGGATTCAACAGATTTAGATTTATTTAAGCAAAAACTGCAGACAAGCTGGGTTAAAACTTCCATTCCAAACGGCAAGTCAATTTCAATCCACGGCTTGGGAAGCTGGGAAATTGATAATGGAAATTGGCTTTTTGATAAAGATGGTTTTTATGAATACGTTCTCGAAATCATCAAGGCAATGAATCCTCAAATGCAAAATCTTTACCAAGTTTTTGAGAAAAAAATAAACGGCGTGACCATTGGTGAATATTCCGCCGGTAATGTGTATCGGGAAAATAAACGATTTGAACACGATATTTTTCCTGAAAAAATTAAAGGCGATGGTTTTCATCTTTTCTACAAAAACAATGACGAATATTTTTTAGTCAGATTATCCGTTTTCGCCGATGAAAAAATTGAAATCAATAATTTATCCGAAAACATTGAGTTAGATTTAAAGAGTGTGAAAGAACTTGTTGAAAACGAATTCTTGCTGACAGAAATTCCTCAAAACGCTGAAGTTAAAATTGTAGGCTTGGGAAGTTTTACCGCCGTAAAGACAAATTATGTTACGTCAGTCGAGGATAAAGTATTTGAAATTCAAGACTTGATCGAAACTCTGAATAATCGGCTGACTTCTATTGAAATATGCAGCAGTATTTATGACGCATATCTGCAAAATCCGACTTTAGAACTAAAAGAAAAAATCAAAATCGCCTATGAGAATATTCCCAAACATCAGCGACGTTATGTTGGTGATATGGATGTCAAAGACACGGCAGTCAGAATGATTATTTATGGTGAAAAAGAAATTGAAAACTGGTCGCATTACGCCGCTGCCAAAAGTTTAGGCGAAGAATTACCGACAATTACAGTTCCAAAACCGAAAGATGAATAGATTTGTTCCTCAAACAAACACAGCCACAGGAACAGGTCTTTCAGTAGCGAAGTTTGCACGGTTGCGTTTGATGTTTTCGATTTCGCGGAGGGTTTTGGCAGTGAGATAGCTTTCGCCGCAATGAGGACAGGAAATAATCGGCACGTTTTCGATGACCAAAAGTTCCGCGCCTTTGCCGTAGCTTTTTGAAACGTGAATTATTCTCGCGCCCGTTTTGCCGCAGACATCACAAATTATCTCTTCATCTTTAGTTTTCATATTCTTCAAAATCTTCACGATAAACCGTAATTATCACAAGTTTATCAGCTAGGCTCAGTTTTGCCACAATTATTATATCTTCTTCGTCAAGCGTTTTTCCACCAAGCAGATATTTCCAATCGCTTGTTTCAATATCTTTTTGTCGTTCAACAATTTCGCCTGTGAGAATCGCATTTTCAATGTCAAAGATAGAAAAATTGTCATTTTCCATCTCTTCTTCCGCGTGAATCGTCATTATATACTCGAGATTACGAATCTTTTCACGCATTTTGTTGCGAATTGCTTCAAACATTACAGGGATTTTATATCATCTTTTTACCGCAACGCGAATTTTTATTGATTTGTTTTGTAATTAGTTACGCTTTGACTTTTCGAGAATTTGGAATAGAATCGGTGAAAATAATACGAGGAAAATATGATTAAAGTGAGCGTCTTTTACCCGAATACCAAAGGCAGTCGTTTTGACTTTGATTATTATGTCAATACGCATATTGATTTAGCCAAAACACTGCTTGCGCCCGCGTTGATAAACTTTGCGGTTGATGTCGGAATCAACGCCGGACTGCCCGATTCTGACCCGCCGTATCACGCCGTCGGACATTTGACGTTTGAATCGCTCGACGCATTTTATGAAGCGTTTATTCCGGTCATGACCGACCTCCAAGGCGATATTCCGAATTACACGAACGTCACGGCGGTAACCCAAATCAGCGAAGTGAAAATCCCATAAAAATAGTTGATTGGCTGGTTACCATTGCAGATTGACGAACATTAATAGCGGAAAAGAATCAGCCGACAACTCAAGCCGGAGGTTTACAAAAATGAGCATCGAAGAAAAAAAAGATTTGACCGAATTCCTCCAACCTTTTCCCGAAAATGTGCGGGAAACTGTGTGGCGTTTACGCAAATTTGTGTGGGCTTTGTATCCTGACTGCAATGAATTGATTTACGACAACTACAACGCTCTGGCAATTGGTTTTGCAACGTCAGAACGGGCGGGCGATGTCTTTTGTTCAATTGCCGTCTATGCCAAATATGTAAATTTCGGATTCAATCGCGGGACGGAGATTGCCGACCCCGACAAATTATTGAAAGGCAGCGGCAACCTTTACCGCTATCTGAAGGTTGTTGATTTTAATGATTTCCCGGCGACCGACCTCAAGCAACTGCTTGAGGTCGCCCATCTGAATTCACTTGCGCGTCTCAAAGAAGGCCAACAAATTCTTAAAGGCCAGACGCTGACGAAATCTATCTCACCAAAGAAACGGCGACCGGTATAATTCGACTTCGCCGCCGCGCTTTTCAATGCCGCGCTGTTAATAATCGCCTTTATTGTTTTGTCGTTTATTTTTATCAATATCGGCTGATTAATGAACAAAGATTAAATGCTTTTGGTTCGTGGAAAAAATTAGCGCAGAAATTGTTTTGCCGCCGCCAGAGTTTTCAATTCGTCAACAATCGGGTGCGATTGAAACCATGCGAAATATCTAAGGGTCGGCATAAACACGATTTTCTCGCCGAATTCCGAAGGCGTTTTCAGATGGATCGTGACCGGATGGATGTTTATCCAGAGATTTTCCGTAACATCATAAATTTGCGACAGCGGAATGGAAATTTCTTTGTGGTAATTCGACACGTAGAGAAAATTTTCGTCCACGCTGACCGCTTTCAAACGAATACAAGTCCAATAAATAAAAAAAGAAACAACGATCCAAATAAGCAAAGGAAAAATCATCGGAAATTTGCCTCCTGAGGGAATAAAAAGCATTGTGATTGCGCCAAAACCAAACAGCGGAATCCAAAGCGACGGAAAGATAATTTTCATCAAAAATGTCTGCATTGAAGATATTGTTCTTCTCATTATGCCTGTAATTTAGACCTTTATATTTTCCGTGTCAATAAAATTTGAAGTTTTAAATTTTGGAAACGAAATTTAATCTCAAGAAATATTGAATTCTTACGCCAAAGTTTTATATTTCCTCGTCTGTTCAAAAGTAATCGAAACTTTACGGATAATATATTATGAAAACACAACGTATTAAAATGTTTGTCGGTCTGTTTTTGTTGGCTTTCGTCGCGGTCGGCGCGGCTTGCGGTTCCGGCACGACCACGGCGCAAACTCCGCGCATCAAGTCGGCCGAATCGCCGACACCAGAATATAAACCGCTCAAACGCGTCAGCCGGGATGTCATCAAATCAGAAACTAAAGAAGTAGTAAAAGCCAAGTAAGCTTTTCACAAAAATTCTCACCAAAAGAAATTAAAATAAATCACTTTATTCGGTTTTACATAACTCAAACTTGCGGATAATCTTTAGTTTACAAGAAAAGTTGTGAACCATTCCCCGTATTTTATACAGCTAAAATCGACATATGGAAACCAAGATTGAGTCAAATCTCCCCTTTTTGGAGATTGACTTGTTGCGCTCTGCGTTTGAATACGCATCAATCGGAATGGCACTGATCAATCCGGATGGAAAATGCCTGGCGGTTAATAATTCTATCTCTCAAATAACCGGTTATTCAAAAGAAGAGCTTTTACAAATGACTTTTGGAGACATCACACACCCGGACGATGTGGAAAAAGACCGGTTTTTGTCGCGTCAGCTATTGGACGGAAAAGATGACACATTTGAAATGGAAAAGCGGTATTTTCATAAAAAAGGTCATCTCGTCTGGGTTTTATTAACCGTTTCGGTCGTCCGTAATGAAACCGGTGAGCCGCTTTATTTAATCGGTCAGGTTAAAGATATTTCGGAAAGAAAACGGATCGAGACAAAATTAAAACAAAGAAAACGTGAACTTAATTCCGTCTTGAACAATACCCAGACCGTCATTGTCCGTCTAAACCGCGAATGTCGGCATTTATACATCAATTCGGCAATCGAAAAGGAAATCGGAATCCCGTCTTCGGTGATAATCGGTAAAACATTTGCGGAGCTTAATATTGCCGATCTGACTTCCGCCAAGATTGAAGAAACGGTGCGGCTGGTTTTTGAAACAAAACAAGAGCAGGAAATCGAATTTAGTAACACAATAAGGCGTGAAGTCCGTTACTATTATGCCTACTTTACACCTGAATTTGATGAAAACGGCGAAGTTGAAACAGTTTCGGCTGTTTCGCTCAATGTGACCAAACTAAAAACCAGCGAAATCAATCTGCGAAAAGCGCTGGCTGAAATCAAAAGATTAAAAGAAATTCTGCCGATTTGCTCTTATTGCAAAAATATTCGTGATGACCAAGACTATTGGCAGACGCTTGAAAGATATATAACGACCCATACACATACCCAATTTTCACACGGTATTTGCCCAAATTGCTATGACAAGATAGTCAAACCGAAGCTGATTGAACGCGGCATCGAAACCACGGATGATAAGAAAAAGAAGCCGGATTGAAGCAATCGCCGTTAAAATTATTTTATTGCTAAAGACAATCTAATGCTTATAGCCATACTCAAGGGACAACCAACCGATAATTCTAAAACCAAACAAAAAGGATAAAATTCAACTTCTGCGAGAAAGACCTTCAAATAGACATTCATTGATACGATAATTTAAAGCTGAAATTAGCGATGCTGTTTAGAAATTAATCGAAACCGCGTAAAAATCTTAACAACTCTGTCGCAAAGCTATCGAAAGATAGGCGCAAACGGCAGGTTTTCTTTTTGCAGCACTATCATTTTATTAATGATTTTTCGTGTAGTTTAACGGATACAAATATCAACCGCCCAAATTAAAACTTACCCCGACTAAAAAAATTTTCGCGCCGATGTCTTTCCGTCAAAATCTTTTGCACTGTGTTTGCGTAACGAGGTTGGACTTGACATCCGAACCTGCGAAAAAAAAGCAAACGGTATTAAAAATCTCCGTGTTGATGCTGAAATCAATGTAGTTGAGGCGTGTCTTTCGTTCTGACTTCCTTGTTACAAATTTGACCCAATTTACAGATTCAGGAGAAAGAAATGTATTCTACAAAAAAGAAATTTGAAAGATTAAACAGCATCTGCACGGAATTTTTGATGTGCGCAAACAAATTGGCGGGCACGGCGTTTTCAATCGCGCTGCTGGTCATACTGACGATTATGGTCACGCTTACGTCCAATGCACAGACCGCGACGGTTTATGGTCAACTCGGAAATTTTGACGTCATCAATCACACCGGACAGGATGGTCACGGTTTTGAAATCGAACTTGAAGGAGTTCAGCCGAATGATGTTCCTTACACTTTTTCAGCTCAACGCTACGGTGCGGCAACGATCACTGCGACCGCGACCGGCACGCTCGTTCGCTGGGCAAGTCCCTACAACAACGGCGCATTTATGCAAACAACGCTTGCTCACGCCCCGAATACTCCTTTTGCCGGTTCGTGCTATCAATGGGGCGCAAATTACAATTCGAGTGCCTGCGAACACTTTGGCGTTTCTCTACAGGCGACACCGGCCCGAACGCAATACCGCTGGCTGATTGAAGACGCGGGCAATCCGGGCACTTTGATTGGGGTTGATCCGCCAATCGCCATTATGACCCCTGTTTATATCATAACGCCGCCGATCCAAGTTGGTGCGCCGCCGGTTTTGGAAGCCGTTATCGAAGCCCCCGAACCGGCCGAATCACCCGAAGTATATGGTGACGCGCAATGGGTCAAGGTTTTCAAAACACAACTCAATCGGGAAGTTAATCTTGATGAACTGGTTTCCGACAACGCCATCGTTCCACAGAACGCGGCGCAGGTCGAAGTCGAATGGGAAATTGTTCAAGCTGAACCCGCAAGCAACAGTAACAGCAACGGTAATCGCCGTCAGCGGCGCAATCAGGAAACTTTGAATTTTGATACGCGTTCAGTTCTCCGCCGTTATGAAACCTACGCTTTCACAGGTGTTTATGATGCGCTCACGCACGAAGCACTGTGCGCCGATACGCTTTGCAACGCGCCGGGCGCCGGCGAATTGGGCGAATTTCTCAGTGCCCAAATGACGGCGGCAAATATTCAGGTAAATTCGGTTTCGGTTGCCAAAACAGGGAGCGGAACGGTTTCATCTGCCGACCGATTGATCAATTGCGGAACTAAATGCAATGCCGGATATAATGCCGGAGCAGCCGTTACGCTGACGGCGACGCCGGCCAAAGATTTTCTGTTCACCGGTTGGAACGGTGCGTGTGCGGGAAATCTTGTGACCTGTGTTATCAACGCGGCTGACGCACTTAACGTCACGGCAAACTTTGTCCAGACATTTACGGTTTCGGCAAAGACCTCCGGCGGTAAAGGCGCAGTCATTTCTCCGGCAGGTATCAATTGCGGCAAAACTTGCTCGACAAAGGTAACCAGCGGCACGAATGTTACATTCACCGCCACGCCCGAAGCAGGTTTCCGTTTTGTTAATTGGTCAGGCGCGTGTTCAGGTTCGACGATAAGCTGCACGATTCCAGTCACCAATACAACATCAGTTCAGGCGAACTTTGCCAAATAATTGACGGCAAATAAAAAAAGAAAAAGAGGTGCTTGAATTACGCCTCTTTTCTTTTTTTAAAGTAACGATGAATTTTTAGTTTAACTAACCTTCATTCAAAAAACTCACGCCGTCTTTCAATTTCAGACCGAAATTTTCGGCAATCGTTTGCCCGATGTCCGACAAAGACTGCCGTGTTCCCAAGTTCACGCCTTGATTGCCTGATTTCCCGTAAACCAGCAGCGGCACGTATTCGCGGGTGTGGTCGGAACCTTCTTTGGTCGGGTCGTTGCCGTGGTCAGCGGTCATAATCAGTAAATCGTCATCATTCATTGCACCGAAGATTTCGGGCAATCTCGCGTCAAAAACTTCCAATGCTTTGGCGTAGCCTTCAACGTCGCGGCGATGTCCGTAAAGCATATCAAAATCAACTAAGTTTGAGAATATCAAGCCTTTTGTGTTGTGCGTCAGGGCTTTGATAGTGACGTTTATCACCTGCTCATTGTTTTTCGCCGTCAAATCTTCGGTGACGCCCATCGAATCGTAAATCGAAGCGATTTTGCCGATGCAAACAACGTCTAAACCGTTATCTTTCAGGAGCGGCAAAAGATTATCCGGCGGCGGCGCAACGGCGTAATCGTGGCGGTTTTCGGTGCGTTTGAAATCGTTTGCGTGGTGACCGAGAAACGGACGCGCAATCACGCGCCCGACTTTATCCGCACCGTCCAAAATTTCACGCGCAATATGGCAGATCTCATACAGACGTTCAACCGGAATAATTTCTTCGTGCGCGGCGATTTGAAAAACCGAATCAGCCGAAGTGTAAACAATCGGTTTACCTGTTTTAAGGTGTTCTTCGCCGAACTCCTTGATAATTTCCGTCCCCGAAGCCGGCACATTTGCGAGCACCCCCGGCAGCTTCGCCTTTTCGACAAATTCGTCAATAATGCGCGGCGGAAAACCTTCGGGAAAAGTCGGGAAAGCTTTTTTTAAAATGATTCCCGCCATCTCCCAATGTCCGGTGGTCGTGTCTTTGCCGTTCGATTTCAGAGTGCATTTGCCGTAGCTTCCAATCGGATTTTGGGCGGCTTCAAGATTTGCCAGCGGCCTGATATTTCCCAAACCGAGCTTTTGCAGATTGGGCAAATTAACCTTGCGCGATTCGAGAATATGTCCGAGTGTGTCTGCGCCGGCGTCGCCCCAACTCGCCGCATCCGGCATTTCGCCGATTCCCGCGCTGTCTAAAACCATCAAAACTATCCGATTAAATTTCATACACTTTTAAGTTCCAAGTTCCAGATTCCAGATTCTAAGTCTAAAGTTCCAAGTCAGAAAACTCAAACTAACTTAGAGCTTGGAACCAGGAATCCGAAACTTGGAACCTGGAACTTGAAACTAATTTGTCGGCGCCGTGTAACCTTCGCGCGCACGAATTTGCGCTCCTAAAGGAATGCCTTTGAGTTCGATTTTGATTTTGCGGTAGCTGCCGTCGCGTTTTTCGTTTGACGAATAGTAGCCAAGCGAATATTTCGTACCGATTTCGTCGGCGACGGCTTTAAAGGCGTTGCGCGCTTCGCTTAAATCATCCACGGGAAAAACTCTGCCGCCCGAAATTTTTGCCAAATCCTTCATTTGCCTGTCGGCTAAATCATATAAACCTTTGCTGATCGCAAGACGTTCAAAATCGCCGAGCTGGCAAAACTTAAAAGTCTTTTCGACGTTTGATTTCGGATAATATACGCGGTAATAACGGCGAATTTGCGCGACCGAAAAGTGAATCGCGCTCTCGCAATCGCCCAGCAGATTATCCTCGAAAAAATCACGCGTGTTGACCTGTATGAAATAGCAGGTGATTCCCGCTTTTTCGAGTTCTTCCTTCGCCTCGTCAAATTCCGCCGCGCTCACCGAATCAACGCCGTCAGTCAAAGCGACGAGTGCCCGCCGCCCGCGAAAATCGTCTTTTGCGGGTTTATCGAAAACCTTTTCGGCGACCTGTAAAAGACTGTCGTAATACGGCGTTCCGTTGCTCGTTTTAACGGCGTCCAAAACCGCTTTCAGTTTGCTGCGGTCGTCGGTCAAATCATTCAAAACTTCGCTGGCCGCAAACGCTTGCGTGCTGTTTCGTTCGGTTTTATAAGAAATGACGGAAACTTTGTCGCCCGGCCGAAGCGACGCAATAAAATTGGCGGCGGCGCGTTGGATCAAAGTTAAATCAGAGCGCGTCGAACCGGAAGTATCAAGCAGAAGCGCGACTTCAAACGGCGCATTCGTCGCGGCAAATTCCGAAACTTCCTGCTTTTTGCCATCTTCGTAAATTATAAAATTGTTCTGTTTGAGATTGAGAATCGGCTTGCCGCTTTTGTCCGTCACGACAATCGGAACGTCAACCAGCTGCGTCTCAACCCGGATCACCTCGTCCTCGTCTTTTTTATCGGTTTGCCCCGAAAGATTAAGGGTTAAGACTAAAATATAAATGAGCAGTAAAATAAATCGCGCCGCTTTCATCTCTAAAAAATTACTCCGTTTTTTTGATTTTAGCAGAAAATAAATTTATCACATTAAATTTCTATAAACTTACACGCATTTACTTATCAATCTCCAAACTTTTTATGATATTCTCTAACTCAAATTTGTAGATTTGCAAACATGACCCCTTTCATTGTGTTTTGCGTTCAAAACCAATGCAGATACGTGTGTTTCTATAATATTCAAACTATTAAATTATCTATATTTGAAGAGGAAAATAATGAACAAAAAATTTGCTTTAGGCATTTTGTCTATTTTAGCAGTAATCACGAGCGTGATTTTTATTAATTCTGCATCGGCTGAAAAACTTTCGATTAAGTATGACAACGGTCAATTTCAACCAGCTGACACACCGTTGTTGGTCGAAGATTTCACATATCCGGCGGGAGCGGCTTTAACAGCCAATAATTGGACCGCGCATAGTGCCGGCGGAACAAACGCAATCGTTACTTCTGCCCCGAGTCTGACCTTAACCGGCTATCCGTCGTCCGGCGTTGGTAATGCCGTCAGTCTGGCGACCAGCGGCGAAGACGATAACCGAACTTTTACGACTCAAACAACCGGGTCGGTTTACGCGGCATTTATGGTCAATGCAAGTGACGCTGTAGTTGATCCCATTGGGGGATACTTTTTCCACCTCGGACCTGATCCGGTCGGCACGACGTTTAGAGGCAGAGTCTTTATCAAAAAAGATGCTTCTAATAATATTGCATTTGGTATTTCAAAAGCCGCCACCGCCGCTCCGGACGTGGCTTTTACGCCTTTTAGTTACTCGCTGAATACAACTTATCTTTTAGTCGTGAAATACACGATCGTGGCTGGCGCGACAAATGACACGGTTGATCTTTTTGTCAGTACAACGACCCCGGTAAGCGAACCGGCACCGACCGTATCCGCAACGGATGTGGCCGCTCAAACAGACATTAGCCCGGGGACGGTTGCACTGCGGCAAGGTGCGGCGACGACTTCCCCGACAGTCAGAGTTGACGGCATTCGCGTTGGAACTACCTGGGCAAGTATTACTCAAGCAGTTGTCGTACCGACCCAGCATGTTGTTGATTTTAACGGCGACGGCAAAACCGATTTTGCGGTCGTTCGCAATACCGGCGGCGGTCCGGGCGGTCAGGTTACGTGGTTCATCAATCTCAACGGAACGGCAACAACATATGCTTCCGCCTGGGGACTCGCGACCGATTCCTTTAAGG
>JBDTZT010000480.1:0-4006 GCA_040005005.1 Actinomycetota bacterium | reverse complement strand
CGTTTATTCGCCTATTGCCAAGGAATTAAAATATAACGGCGGTTCACTCGTCGAAGCCATTATGGGCAATGATAAAGGCGAAGGCGGCGTGATCGGCAACGTCGTCCAAAAATATCTCGATCAGGCAAATCTTCAAGCCGGTGACACGGAAAGCGATAATCTGCTCGGTCAGCGAATCGGCTTTCTTTGGAGCGGACTTTCAAAAGGCTTCTTTCACGGCGTTCAGAATTATAAGGACAAATGGAATGAAGATAAAGAATTTCGCGATTTCACCTTTGATATGCTCGGTAAAGGATTGGGTAAAATCGCCGATAAATTTGCATTACCCGGCGAAGTCGTCGAAAAACCGCTCGGTTTTGTCCAGCATTTAATGGATGCGAAGGCGGAAAAAGATAAAGCAAAACAACTTGAGGATTTTAAAACCGCGTTCAACGAAATTAACAACGCTATGTTTACCAGATTAAATAATTACGATCTGAAAAATGACAATGTCGCCGGCATGAACACCGGATTCACGACCGCCTATAACTGGGAAATGATTCAAAAACTGCTTGATGATACCATTACCGGCTAGTAAACATACCGGTTGGTAAAAAAAGAATTAGCCCGGGCGAACGATTCCGAGACTAAAATTTAAGCGGGGCAAAGGCGGTTCGTTGATCAATAATCTCGAACTGCCTTTTATTTGACAGGCAAGTATTACGTTTTTTGTTTTACAAAATAAAGCGATTCATTTTTTAAAAAATTTAAAGGTCTTCGGAATTGATTGTCAGCGCGGTTAAGACCCGCCTGCTCCTCGGATTATTAGAGCACACTTACATTTCATTTTCCGCATCCTAATTGTATCGACCAAAGATCGGCAGACCTGGAAAGACGGTCGCAAAGTGCTTGCCAGATTTTTTAATTTTTAACTTTTGATTTTGTAAAACTGAGCGATTGCTTCTTCCGCTCCGGCTGTCGGCGGTTATACAATATTTGCCGGGAAAAGTTTTATTGAATATAAAATTTCCGGTAAAAAACACGTAAAAATCAGCTTTCAGAAAGTTTTTTTTCTACGAAAGAATTTATTTAAATATGCAGTCGCGTTTGATTCCGATTACTATCGCCGGCATGATTTGTTTCGCCACCGCCTTTATTTTGGGGGCAGGCTTCTGGTATTTCTTTGGAACAAGGCAGCGCCCGACAGTCGAAAATAATACAATCCTGCAGACGAGCAATCAAACGAACAATCAAAATTCGGTCGAGACGATTTCCAATACCGGAAATTTGAACGCGGCTCCCAGCGCGGCTCCGACCGTTACGCCCGAAGCGAAAAAAGCCCCGGCCGGCGAAATCAAGATTCCGGGCGGTGAATCAATCATTGGCGGCGAAGTGCTCCGCGGCAGTGAGACGGCGCTCAATTTACCACTGCGCCGCACCTCGGTCGCCGACTTTGCGATTGCCGAAACTGAAGTCACCAACTCGCAGTATGCCGAATTTATCGAAGCTACCAGGCATCAAACCCCGGACGGCTGGAAAGACGGAAAATTTTTGCCCGGCACGGCTGACGAACCGGTCGTCGGGGTAACCTGGTCGGACGCGAACGATTATTGCAAATGGCTTTCAAATGAGCTCGGCGCCACCGTTAGGTTACCGAGCGAAGCGGAATGGAAACGGGCGGCACGCGGCGCTTCCGACTACAAATATCCGTGGGGAAATGAATGGAACGACGAAGCGGCACAAAGCATCGAAACGAAAGGAAAACTTCGTTCGGTGAAAAGTTTTCCGGCGGGACGCTCACCGTCCGGTGTCTATGAAATGGTCGGAAATGTTTGGGAATGGACGAGCGATTTAGTCGTTGACGAGTTTAAAAAGCCTGTCTTGTTCGAAAACTTTAAACAGCGAATTATCAAAGGCGGGTCGGCGATCGACAAGCAAAAAGATTTGACGATTGATGTTTCCGCCGCTCGCCCCGAAGGGCGAGCCTCGCCATGGCTCGGTTTTCGCTATGTTATAATACGTAAATAAAAAGCAAGGAATGATTACTATGTTCGAAAAAAATCTAATAAATATTTGTGAACGAAATTTGAAGCGCACGTCAATTGTTATCTCAATCGTTTTGACGCTGGCCGCCGCGTCATCTGCACAAAATATAAATGACGATTTAAAGCCGAAGACGGTAACTCCAAAAAAAACAACGGCTTCCACCAAAACTCTGGCAAAATCCACGAAAAAGGTTACTAAGCCGGTCAAACGAAATCCGGTTCAAACGGGCGCAACAAAACCTAAAGTTGTCGCTCCAAAAACAATTTACACTGAAACGTCCGACCAGATTATCAATCGTTTTATGAATTACGGACAATCGGCGAGCGTGACTAACCGGGATTGGACGAGCGTCATCAATCAGTCCCAGAAAAACTTAAAAGCCAATCCGAATAATGTTACGGCAAATGCCCAATAATTAATCGGGCAGGGGGAGATTGCTTACCTTCAGGGCGATTATTCGAATGCCTTGACACAGTTCAACTCGGCGGCGCAGGTGATGCCGAATTCAGTGCTGCCGTTTTATTGCATCGGAAAAGTTTATCTGGTCACGAAACAACCGAATGAAGCGAAATCAAATTTTGAAAAAGCAATCAAACTCAACAGCAATTTCGCGCTCGCCTACAGCGGTCTCGGCGAGGTGATGACCGCCCAGGGCAATAAAAAAAAGGCTAAAGATTATTTTCAGCAAGCCGCTCTAATCGGTATGGCAAGAACGAACACAGAAACGACTAACAGCGTCCTCCCGACCAATTCTTCGGTAAGTAATCTCAATAACGGACAAAACAATTCACCATCAGTCCCGACCACGCCGACTCAGCAACTGTCGCCTTTTGAGCTTGAACTTAAAAAAGCCCGGTCGCTGACTTCAAGAAAGAAATGGCAAGATTCGTTGAATGTCTTGATGCCGCTGACAAAAAGCAGTCAAACAACCAATTTATACATTGCCATCGGTGATAATTATTCGGGAATGAAGCAATGGTTGAGCGCGCAGCAGGCCTATCGGAAAGCAGTTGATCTGAACCCGAATTCAGCGGCGGCGTTTTACAAATTGGGAACGGTCATGTTTGAGGTTAATGAGTTTCAGACGGCTGCCGAGGCATTTGAAAAATCACTCATTCTCGACCAGAACGGAACGACTATTAATCGCCTGGAGGTTCGGAAAATGGCGGATAAAGCCAACGAAAGGGCGCGTGAATTAAAGTCTGGAAAGAAAAGAAAATTTTTAGGGATCGGATTTAATTAATCATCTCCGGATTTTGCTTTTGTGAGAGGAGGTTGCGTTATGAAAATAAAAGAGAGCTATCTGCATGAGGCTTTAAAGGCTGACAAAAATGATCAGTTAAGCCGAACTAATGACGTGCGGCGGCAATCATCTCTCGCGCATTCGGAAGCGGCAAATAAACTTCGTCAAACCGATTCGCCTCTCAAAGACGAGATGAAATTTGCCGATCTCCTTGAATCATCAACAAAATTACAGAAAAATCAACCGCGTGAAGATTCCGGCGAAGAGCAGCGCGAAGACCGGAAGAAGGACCGCAAACACACCGCCCGGGCAAAAGATTCGGCGGATAATTTGGCGGCCGAAGAGCGTCTCGGAAAATACGAATCAACCGGCGGTCAAACCGGCGGTCAAGGCGGTTTCGGGATGGGCGGAAATGTGAGCGAATTGAACTTAAGCGAGAGTTTTGCGGCGCGTTCAATTCTGCATATTGCCGATTTGGAACGGCTCGTTTCAACCGTCAGAACACAAACCGGGCTCGGCGGAAAACGTGAAATCATTCTGCAGCTCAAACGTTCCGTGTTGGAAGGCTTGCAAGTTAAAATCCTGACCGACGGGAGCGCCAGGGTAAACATCGAATTTCTCGCCGCTAATCAAAAAGTGCGTTCGCAAATCGAAAACCACCGCGAAGAATTAGCCGGTATTTTACGCGGTCGTGGACTAAATCTGCACCGCACGGAAGTAACGTCTCTGGCGCCGAAC
>JBDTZT010000479.1:0-4011 GCA_040005005.1 Actinomycetota bacterium | reverse complement strand
AAATCATTACATTAAGCGGTTTTAAATCGCGGTGAACAATGCCTTGATGATGTGCCGCGCCGACTCCGGCACAAATCGCCGCCATCACATCGAGTGCTCTTTCGGGCGGAAGTTTGCCTTCGCGGGCGAGCCGGTCGCGAAGCGATTCGCCTTCGACATATTCCATCACGAGAAACGGCATTTTGCCCTGCACGACACCGTAATCGGAAACTCCGACGACGTTCTGATGACGAATCGCGGCGGCGGCGAGGGCTTCCTGCCGAAATCTGGTTACGAGCTGCGGGTCGTTTCCGACCAGATCGGGAAGAATAACCTTGATCGCGTGTTGAGTTTTCAGGTAGGCATGGCGTGCTTTGTAAACCACACCCATTCCACCCTGTCCAATTCGTTTATCCAGGTGATATTTTCCTTCCAGAACCGGTTCGCCGTTGATTGTATGAACTGTGGGCATTCCATCGTCGGGACAGGTACCGACTTCATCGGCATAGCATCTTTTACAAAGTTGGCATTCTTTCATCTTGATTTTCGATTAACGGACGAAAAACTAATTTTTGTTTTATTGTCTGATACAAAATTTCGGACGGCATTTTACTATACTACAACTTAATCTTGATTTTAGTTTTTTTATGAATCTCAATCAAGGTAAAAATAATAAACGCGAATTAGTTTTCGATTCAATCAATCCGCACCCGGAAATTTTATTTCACGGCGATTGTTTTTGACGGGAATTTTCGGCAAACTCATTCAATCATCTAAATGAACGCGCCGCAACAAATCCTGAAAACGCGCATCGTCATGCAGAGAATCAAGCGACGGGTCAATTTTCATCGAAACAAGGTCGGGTTGGCGTATCGCGTAAGATTTTTCGAGCCACTCAAACGCTTTTTCTTTGTCGCCGATCGCGGCATACAAGCCGGCGACCTTAAACGGACTGTTTTTCCCTTCATCGGAGTTGGCGAAGGCTTCGGCAAACTTTTGCGCTTCGTCGGCGCGCCCGGCAGCGGCGAGAATGATGACTCGCATCAAATTGTCCGACGGAATTTTTTCAAGCGCGGCAAAGGCTTTTTCAAAATCGCCTTTTTGCGCGTAAGCTCTTGCCAATAAACCATAGGCGCCGCCGTCGCCCTGATTAGCGGCGAGCATCAGATTGGCTTGTTCGATAACCTTGTCGGGTTTGCGCCAATACCAATAAAGTTCGGCAAGCGTCAAATGCACGCCAAATGAAAGCGGGTCAATTTCCTGAGCGCGGAGAATTTCCTGCTCGGCTTCCTCGAATTTGCCCTGCACCGTGTAAATATTCGACAGCCACAAATGCGCCGTGCGATAATTCGGATTTTTCAGTAACGCCCGGTTATAATAATTTTCCCGTGTCTGCAAATCGTAATTCCGCATCGTTTTGACCGCGCCCAAAGCGATATACGCGCCCGCCAAACCATCGTCTAATTCCAACGCTTTGGCGGCGTGAAGTTCGGCAAGCGCAACGACCGTGCCGGGCGGAACGTCAGCATTAAATTCCATCACCGTATAAGTTGAGGCTAAACCTTCGTGGGCGAGCGCGTAATTTGGGTCAACCGCTAAGGCTTGGTTGTAAAATTCAACCGCTTTTTTCAAATCGTCCGTGCCGAGTCGGTTGCGATAATATAAGCCTTGCAAATAAAGCTGATAGGCTTTGACGTTTTTCGTGTAGCGCGAAGCGGGCGCAACTTCACCGCACAGCTTTACTTTTAATGCAGTCACGATTTGACAAGTAATGCCGTCTTGAATCGCAAAAATTTCGGTTAGCTTTTTCTGCTCGGAATCACTCGCCCAGAGCACGCTTCCGTCCTTCGTATTGACCAGGCGGACCTCGACGCGAAGTTGGTCGCCGCTTTGCCGCAAGCCGCCTTCGAGAATTGTTTCGACGCCGAGTTTTTCCCCGATTTCCTGCGCTGATGAGTCCTTGTTTTTGAATTGAAACGCGGAACTGCGCGAGATGACCTTGAGGGATTCAATGCGCGAAACTTCGTTGATTAAACTTTCCGTAATTCCGTCCGAAAGATAATCATTCGCCGCATCGCCCGTCAAATTCTTAAGCGGCAAAATCGCGATCGAACGCTTGGCAGCAACAGTTTGGGTCAAAGTATTCGGGGCGATATTTTTCGCCGGTTGGCGATAGGCAAAAAATGCGAGCGCCACAAAAGCAATTAAAACGACGGCGAAAGTCGTCAACAAAATTGAACGATTTTTTAAGGCGGAGCGAAAAGTTGGCGGCTCGTTCGCGGCTTGTTGCCCGTTCTCTTTCGCCGTCCCTTCATTGCCGTTAGCAATTTCGTCCGTCGGCCAATGGTTGCCGTCTGTTTTCTTTTCCGCTCCGGCGTCGAACACCGAACCGACAAAACGGTAACCGCTTCCGCGACGAGTTTCGATGTAATGCGGCATCTTTTCCGTATCGTCCAATGCCTTGCGAATCACGCCGACGCATTTTCGCAATGCGTCGTCATAAACTTCATATCCGTCCCAAAATTTATCAAGCAGTTCGTCGCGGCTGACGACCCGCTCACGGTTTTCAATCAAAAAAAGCAAAACTTGAAACGGACGGATCGCCAGATGAACTTCGGCGCCGTTGCGCCGAAGCGTTTGCAGTTCGGTTTCTAAATTAAATTCATCAAATGTAAGATTTTTGTGTTGTCCGTTTCCGTTTTTCATTTGCCGCCTGAGAATTTCCGTCAATTTTCCGTCAATTTTCCGCCTTGTTTCCAGATTCCGTAACGTCGTTTGAAATAAAATATTCTTTTTAATCTTTGATTTCGATAAGGCGAATTATAAGCCTGTTTTATGTTTATTCAAAATCTTGTGCAGTTAATTGCAGAGCGAACGAATTTTGCCGGCTATCGAGTATAAAAAAGTATGAAAAATCGAATTCTTTTCTTGCCAGTGATTTGCTTTCCGTGTCGAGTTTCGCGTAATAATCCTGCAGCTAAAATCGAAACCTGTTTCACGATCTCAAAACCACAATAAAAATTTAAGGAGAATAAAATGAAACAACAAACATATCTGAAAACGGCTTTTAATAAAGCCATGTTCAATACTTTCGGTAACCGTCGGCGCGGCGGATCAGCGCGGGCAGGCGGCATCTCTAAAAAGAGCCGCCAAACAATCAGCGCGGTTTTGTGCGCGTCGCTGCTTTTCACGCTTTTCTGCTGGACAGGCGGGCAATTGGTCAAAGCCGACACGAGCATCGGCAATGTACCGGTCGGGAGCGCCCCTCAATTTGTCGCGGTCAACCCGGTCACGAATAAGATCTATGTCGCCAATCAGGGCACAAACACCGTTTCGATCATTGACGGAAGCAACAATTCGACCAACACTGTCACGGTTGGAACTACTCCCGTCGCAATCGCGGTCAATCCGGTGACGAATCAAATTTACGTGGTTAATACTAATAGCGGCAGCGTTTCCGTGATTGACGGCGCGAGCGGCGCGGTGACGGGCACGATTTCCGGTTTATTTTTTCCGAGCTTAGTCGCGGTCAATCCGGTCACGAATAAAATCTATGTCGCCAATACTTTCGGCGACAATATATGGGTCATAAACGGAGCGGATAATTCGACGGCGATCGTCACCAATCCCGGGAACGGACGACCCGTTGCCGTCGCGGTCAATCCTGCGACAAACCGAATTTACGTGACCAACAACAACAGCGGCACCGGCAGCGTGACGGTGATCAACGGGACGAACGATACTGTGGCGGCAACCGTCGTCACCGGCGCGAGTCCAATAAGAGCCGTTTCGGTCAATCCGGCGACCAATAAAATCTATGTCGCCTGCGGCGACGCGAGCATTACAATCATCAACGGCGCGACTAATGCGCCGACCAGCATCGCGTCCGGCTTACTTTCTCCCGGTTCGATAGCGGTCAATCCGGTATCGAATAAAATCTACGTTACCGGCGACAATAACGGCAATGTCCTGTTGATTGACGGAACGAGCAATGCCACGACATTGATTGCGACCGCTTCACAAACCCGCACC
>JBDTZT010000478.1:0-4012 GCA_040005005.1 Actinomycetota bacterium | reverse complement strand
CGGACTCAATACGGGAACCGACCCGCGGGTGACGGCAGGCTATGCTTTGCCGAATACAGGCGCGACGCCGAACTGGGATTATGCCGCTTATACGGAAGTCGGCAAACGTGCCATCGGCGACCTCGATTATGATGCCGAACGAAATACACTGTGGTTTATTAACTTAAATGACCGCCGTTTGCATGGAATAAAAAACGTCAATCCGAACGTCACGCCGACAAATGCCGATTTGGTCCGCGACAGTTCAAACAATCTCGGATTTGATGTCAACACAAGCACCCCGATAACCTGTACAAACGGCGTTTTGCGTCCGTTTGGAATCGAAATTCATCGCGGGTTGGTTTATGTCGGGGCAGTCTGCACCGGCGAAAACGCCGGCGCCACTGCCGCCAATCTGGTTGCGTATGTTTTGTCGATTAATCCCGATAACCCGAGCGCGGGATTTACGCAAGTTCTCAGTTTTCCGCTGAATTATTCAAGAACGAAAACAAGTTTTGGAGGTGATTCGCCGTGGAACCCCTGGCGAAGTTCAGATTCGAGCAGAACGATTGCGGGCGGCGCATTACCACAACCGATTGTCAGCGACCTCGAAATTGACAAAGACGGTTCGATTATTATGGCGTTAAAAGACCGTTGGGGAGACCAGTATGCGGCTTCTCAATATCGTCCTGATACTACTCAAACAAATACAACCCTTATCACGGAAATCTACGGCTTCGGAGATATTCTCAGATTTTGTAACAGCGGCGGCACTCTCTCAAATCCCGGCACGGCAGGTTGTCCGAACAATGCGCGTCCGGCGGCTGAAAACGGCGCAAATGCCGGCGGCATTCAGGGACCTGGCGGCGGTGAATTTTACGGCGGCGATTGGGGACCGGATGACCCGGACAGTTTTGCCGAAACAATGCACGGCGCACTGGAGATTTTGCCCGGAAGCAACCGCGTAGTCGGAACTTCGCTTGACCCGGCAAGCTACTACAGCAACGGATTAAAATGGTTAAGCAATACCGATGGAAGCAAATTGAGTGACTATAATACTTTCACCGGAGCAAGTTTGGTGACGACCAATGATTTCAATAAAGGAAATGGTCTCGGTGATTTGGAATTGTTATGCGATTCTGCCCCTATCGAGGTCGGAAACCGGGTTTGGGCAGATACAAACGGCAACGGAGTGCAGGATGCGGGCGAGAGTCCGATTTCAGGCGTGACGGTTCAACTCTGGGTTGATACGAACAATGACGTAGCAGTTGATACTTTGGTCGGAACTGCCGTCACTGATGTCAATGGCGAGTATTATTTTGTCGGTTCTACTTCGGCTGACGGTAATACTACTGATAATATCGGTCAGATCAACGGCGGTATTTCGCTTAATACTGCCTATCAAGTTCGGATTCCGGCAGTAAATTTTACGACGGGACAGGCACTCGCTTCTAAATCTCCTTCGCCGGCCAATAATGATGCTTCAGTTAATGGCGACAGCCGCGATTCCGACGGAATACCTTCAGGCGGAAATGTTATTGCCAATTTTACGACCGGCGGCGGCGGAAGCAATAATCACACGTTTGATTTTGGATTCTATCTTTCGCCAACGGCCGCTAATGTGACGGTCGGAGGTCGTGCCGCTTCTGCTTCAGGCAGCGGACTGCGCGGAATTTTGGTGATTCTGACGGAAGGCAACGGCAGTACCCGAACAGTTCTGACCAACAGTTTTGGCTATTATCGTTTTGATGATATTCCGGCCGGACAGATAGTTACGGTCAGCGTATCTTCAAAAAAATACTCCTTTAAGCAACCGACACAGGTTATAAATGTCTCGGACAACATTGCCGATTTGGATTTTGTATCAGACAGTCGCTGATTTCCAAGCGCATTAAAATAATCTCGTACTTTGGGAACGGTTATTCTAGCCGTTTCCTTTTTTTTCTAAATTTTTCTGAAAAGTATCAATATACCAATGAGGATAAACGCGGCGGCGACAATGCGTTGGAGCCATTCGGTCGGGATATATTGCGACAAAACGCCGCCGAAAACAACTCCGAGAAGCGTCACGGTAATCAAAGCGGCGGACGCACCGAGAAAAACCGAGACTTTCGATTCGGTGCCGGATGTCATTGTGATCACGGCGAGCTGTGTTTTATCGCCGAGTTCGGCTAAAAAAAGTGTCAAAAAAGCGGTTCCGAAAATTTTCCAATCCATACTGCAATTTTAGATTTTCAATTTTCAATTTTTCAAGCAGATGTTTGAAAACAATGGGATGCTGATTTTCAGCGGATTTAGCGGATTGACGGAGATTATTGAACAATCTGCGAGAATCCGCTGAATCCGCGTTTTTCCGCGTTCTATTTTCTAAACACCAAGAATCTTTTCGAGCGGTTTGGTGATGAAAAATTTATCGTAAAACGGGCGGCGTTGATGCATCAGCGCGAGAATTCGCTGTGTCGCGTAGCGATGGACTTCGCCGAATTTCGGGTTTGCGCCGAGTTTTTCAAAGATCCGGCGCAAGGCTTCCAAGATTCCGGCGACAAAAAGTTTCGCGTTGGTCTGGTCGGCTGAATTGATTTCTCCCTTTTTGTAATCGAGCGATAAGAGAAAAGGATAATCGGCAGAAATTTCCGCGCAAGCCTTTTGAAAAGCAGTCGTAAAATCGAGTTTTGCCATCGCCAAACTGCGGTCAACCGTTCCTAAAAGTTCGCCCGTCAGCTTCAAAAGCAGTTCGCGGTCTTCGGTTGAAAGATTCTGCTGTTTGGCTTTGGCTTCAAATCTATTGGTAAATTCAAACGGCAGATTCGGCGGTTTCAATTTCGGCGCAAGCGGGTTTTCGTTGGGTTTTGTCGGCTCGCTCTTGCCGTTTTGTGCGTGTCCGCTGATCGGCAAATCAATTTTCGGTTTGCCGTTCCCGTTAGTTTCTTTAATTTCGGCGGTCAGCGGTTTATCTTGAACAATCGACGCGGCAACCGGTTCTTCCTTTTCAACCGTTTCAACTTTTTGAGCGACAACTTCGCTTTTGCTGACAGTTTGATAAACATTGATAATTCCGCCCGGTTCACGTGAACGAATCAAAATTCTCTGCAAGGCTTCGTCGCCTTCGGCAATGCGGCCGGCAATGTGGTCGTATTCACGCACTTTTAACTGGTTTTCCGCCGTCAGATAAACATCTGCCTCGTATCCGCTCAGCTCAATCCGCACGTGACCGGCAAACTGCCGGCGGCGCAAATATTTGATCAAAGCCGACAGGTTGACAAACGAAGTGTCTAAATTTTCGTGAATCGGACGATTTTTCATGACAGCTAAACGCGGGTATCTTACGGAGCGCGAAATCAATAAAACGTATTTTTGAGAGTTAATCAAGATGATTTTATACTCTTCCAAATAAAAAATGTCCAATATCGCACCATTTCCATTGCATCTTTTGAAAAATTCGTTCAAAATTCGCAAACAAAAGCATTTTTAACAAATTCGACGCTTCCACAAACGTCTTTTCAAAATCTAAGGTCATAAAAATTGAAAAACTATGAATCTATTTCGTAAAAAATCTATTGCACAAATTCAGGCAGATGCCGCCGCGGGTTTGTCAGACCATGCACACGAAGGCGACAGCGGACTGCGGCGCACGCTCGGCGTTTTTGACTTAACCTTGATGGGAATTGCCGCGATTGTCGGCGCGGGAATTTTCGCAATGATTGGAAAAGCCTCGTATAACGGCGGTCCGGCGGTTGCTTTTCTATTCGTCTTTACCGCGATTGCCTGTGCATTTTCCGCGCTTTGCTATGCGGAATTTGCTTCGCGGATTCCGGTCGCGGGTTCGGCTTATACATATTCCTACGCGAGTTTGGGCGAACTTGTTGCCTGGATTATCGGCTGGGATTTGATTGTCGAATACGCCATCGGAAACATTGCCGTGGCTATTTCGTGGAGCGATTATTTTACGAATATGCTCAAAGGGCTCAGATTCCCAAGACTCGGCATCGTCAACGGAATTCACATTCCCGATTTTTTGACGATGGATTATTTG
>JBDTZT010000477.1:0-4041 GCA_040005005.1 Actinomycetota bacterium | reverse complement strand
AGCAGAAGCTCAACTGCGTGGTGGTGGGTGTGATGGTTGGGGAGAAGGCGCGGCAGTCGACCCGGTTCACGAAACAGAGGTCGGAAATCTGGTGGACTCTGCGGGAACTGTTGCAGGGCGAAGAGACTGAAATCACGTTGGACGTTGACGAGATGACGGTGAAGCAACTGAATGGGCCGAAGTACACGACTGGCACTGATGGGCGCATTCAGGTGGACGTAGTCGGCGAGCGCCAGGCCGGTGCCGAGCATCTGCGCGCCGCTGATCACGATGCCGTCGTCGCGCTCCTCCTTCACCCCCGCGTACAGATGCGGGTCGCCTTTCGGGTCTTTGATTCCGGTCAGTTCGGCAACCTTTTCGATAACTCTTTCGTCTTGAAACGCAAAAGTCGCGTCTTCAATCAGCGGATTAAATTTCTCGAAAGATTTAGAGGTGTATTTTTTTTCGCGGAAACTGTCAAGCAGCCGCATTTCTTCCGGCGGCGGAAACGATCCGTAAATTTTTCGGGCAATATCTTCCGGAAAAAGATTATCAATTGCCGCGTAATGCGTTTTGATACCTTTTTCGGCGTGAAAATCGGCTTTTATCTCGTCCGCATCTTTTTCCAATCGTTCAAGGATTAATTTGATAAGTTCTTCTCGCATATCTTTTAATTTTGCCCGCAAAATCTTAAACTGATTTTAACTTACTTGGAACGATTTAGAAAATTTAGCAGACCAAATCAAATTCCTGCGCGTCTAAAATATAGCTGCGCAAGCATAAGTTTTATATTCAAGAGGTGAGCAATTATGGATAGAAGATATTTTTTGAAATCGAGCGGAATCACGCTCGCAAGTTTTGGTTTGATGGCAACGGCGCCGAAATTTCTGCATCAATTCGCCAACGCACAGACATTGACCGACCGCAGCGGTAAAAAGAAAATTCTAATCACCATCTTTCAACGTGGCGCGGTTGACGGGCTGAATATGGTCGTTCCCTACGGCGACAGCGAATATTACAATCTGCGAAGCAACATCGCTATTCCGAAACCTGACAAAACAGACGGCGCGGTCAACCTCGACGGCTATTTCGGTCTGCATCCGTCGCTGAAAGGCTTTGAAACGCTTTGGAACAACAAACAGCTCGCCGTTGTTCATTCGGTCGGTTCGCCCGACAATACGCGTTCGCATTTCGACGCGCAGGATTATATGGAATCGGGCACGCCGGGCAATAAAGGCACCCGCGACGGTTGGCTTAATCGCGTTCTGCAAAACAGTCTTGAAAAAGATGCTTCGCCCTTTCGCGCCGTTTCGATGACCCAGCAAACTCCGCGTTCGCTCTATGGACGGGCGCCGTCAATTGCGATGTCGAATTTGGCGGATTTTTCGATTCAGGCGGGCATTTATACGCAATCCGTGCAAGGCGGTTTTGAAGGTGTTTATCAGCAAACAAATTCTAAAGATTCTTTGGGCGAAACAGGCAAAGAGACCTTTGAAGCCGTTAATTTTCTGAAAAAAGCGAATCCTTCGCAATTCAAACCCGAAAACGGCGCGGTTTATCCGAATTCGCCTTTCGGACGTTCGCTTCAGCAAATCGGACAATTAATCAAGGCCAACGTCGGTTTGGAAGTCGCTTTCACCGATACGCCCGGACTCAATTGGGACACACACGTCAATGAAGGCGGCGCACGCGGACAACTGGCCAATCTTTTGCGCGATTTCGGTGCCAGCATCACGGCTCTCGCCACCGATTTGGGCAAACGAATGGATGATGTCGTAATTTTAACAATGAGTGAATTCGGCAGAACGGCACGGCAAAATGGTTCCGGCGGAACCGACCACGGACACGGCAATGCGATGTTCATTATCGGAAACTCCGTTAAAGGCGGCAAGGTTTACGGTGATTGGAAAGGTTTGAAAGCCGACCAGCTCAACGACGGACGCGATTTAGCCGTGACGACCGATTTTCGCGATGTTTTCGGCGAAATTTCGACGCGTCATCTCGGCAACAAAAATATTGACAAAATCTTCCCGAATTATTCGGCAGACGCAAGTAAATTCAAAGGTTTTCTCAGTTAATGTCCTCTAAGTAGTCGAAAATAGAAAAGCCATTTTCAAAATTGAAAATGGCTTTTCTATTTTTATCTTTAAATAACTCCGCGAAAGGATTTGCGGTGAAGCGGACAAGCGCCATAAAGTTTGAGGGCTTCAAAATGCGTTTTTGTGCCGTAGCCGACGTGCTTTGAGAAACCATATTGCGGATAGATTTTGCAAAATTCCTGCATCAAATTATCACGGTAGGTTTTCGCTAAGATTGAAGCGGCGGCGATTGAAGCGGAAATCGCGTCGCCTTTGATGATGGCTTTTTGCGGAAGATTAATTTCTTTGAGATGAAGCGCATCAATCAGCAGAAAATCAGCGTTCGGCGTAAGTTTTTCGATCGCGAGGTGCATCGCTTTTTTCGTTGCTTGAAGAATGTTTATTTCGTCAATTTCTTCGGCTTCGACCTGCGCGATGGCGTAGGCAATGACGTTTTGTTTGAGTTCTTTGTTGATTGCTTCGCGCTTTTTGGCAGAGAGTTTTTTGGAATCGTTCAAGCCGGCGGGAAGCGGTTTTGATAAATCGAGAATACAAGCCGCCGCGACGACCGCGCCCGCCAAACAACCGCGTCCGACTTCATCAACTCCGGCGATAAACCGAAAACCCTCAGCGATAGCCTGATTTTCAAAATCAATTCCGATTTGCGATATTGTTTTCATAAAACACAAAGACGTGAAGACGCAAAAAGAAATTATTATAAAACTTTGCGTCACCAGCGTCCTTGCGGCGTTGCGATAAAAAATTAGGCTTTCGCTTTTTTGTTGCGTGTATCGCGCTCTTTGATACGAGCCGCTTTACCGCGCAAATCACGTAAATAATAAAGTTTCGCACGGCGGACTTTACCGCGCCGGGTCACGTCAATATGATCAACGATTGTCGCGTGAAGCGGGAAAATACGCTCGACACCAACGCCGAAACTGACCTTTCGAACCGTTACGGTTTCGCGTGCGCCGCCGTGTTTGCGGGCGATACAAATACCTTCAAAAATCTGCAAACGCTCTTTGTTACCTTCTTTGATGCGGACGTGAACTTTTAAAGTATCGCCCGGCTGAAAAGAAGGAATATTTTCCTTCAACTGTGTTTTTTCGATGCTGTCTAAACGATTCATTTTATTATGAGCGAGAGGTGACCGTTAAAAGTTATTCTTTGTAACCTTTGACTATTCACTTCAGCTATTCTCCTTCAATTAATAGGTCTTTTCTAACTTTTTGCGTTTTTTCCAACGCTTTTTGCCGCCGCCACTTTTCGATTTCGGCGTGATTTCCGCTCAAAAGAACTTCCGGCACCGGCATTCCGCGAAAATCGCGCGGCTGTGTGTAGTGCGGAAAGTCCAGCAATCCGTTTGAAAACGAATCATTTTCGGCTGACGTTTCGCTTCCCAAAGCGTTCGGCAGTAATCTAACAATCGCGTCAACTAAAACTATCGCCGCCGGTTCGCCGCCCGAAAGAACGTAATCGCCGATGGAAATTTCTTCGCTGACAAGTGCGTCATTGACTCTTTCGTCAATGCCTTCGTAGCGACCGCAAATCAAAACTAAATTTCGGACTTCGTCGGCAAACTCCTTCGCTACCGACTGTTTTAATTGCCTGCCCTGCGGCGTTAAAAGAACAACTCGCGTTTTCGGCGGATAATTTTCGCGCTCGCAAGTTCCCAAAATCTTTTCAATCGCGTTAAAAATCGGCTCCGGCTTGAAAACCATTCCGTCGCCGCCGCCGAACGGCCGGTCGTCCGTCATCCGATGTTTGTCGGTCGTAAATTCGCGGATGTCGTGAATATTTATCTCGACAATCTCCGCCATGCGCGCCCGGCGAATGATTCCAAAATCAAAGACCTCTCGAAAAAATTCGGGGAAAATTGTTAAAACATCAATCTTCATTCGATTGGAGCGAGGGGCGTCTCGCTTGCACCGTTCGAGCGAAGCAAGAACGGCAACGGCGTTTGATTACACGAAAGTTTAAAGTA
>JBDTZT010000476.1:0-4044 GCA_040005005.1 Actinomycetota bacterium | reverse complement strand
ATCCGAATGATGAAGAATTTAACGAAGCCGTCAGCATTTTAGCAAAAGACGAAAAATTAAATGCAGCGTTGAAAAGCGGTGCGCTCAAAACATTTCGCCCGATGCCGGATGTGACGATCTTGGACGGCACTATCGAACGGCTGGTCAATGTCGGACTTAACGCCGCAAACGGTTCGGGACAAAACGAGGTCGTCAGCGTCAGCATCAAACGCGGCGCGGTGATTCACTATCCCGAAAATGCGCCGCCGACATCAAAAGCCACGCCCGAAGCCTGCGGGGTTGCGAATGCCGGTCAAACAACGACTTCAAGCGGCACCGCCGGGCAATATCAGATGACTGTCACGCAAGGAGCAACAACGCTTTGGGAAATGCTCGTCATTCGTCCGTCGGCCTCGTCGGGAACACGCAAATCAGGAATCGAAGTCCGCGATGTCAAATACAAAGGTAAATCGGTTCTCAAACGCGGACACGCGCCGATTCTCAACGTTCAATACGTCGGCGGCCAATGCGGCCCTTATCGTGATTGGCAATATCAGGAAGGAATGTTTGCCACGCCCGCCAGCGGAAATACCGATCCGGCACCGGGAATTCGAATTGTCGCGGCCGGACAGGTGGCGACCACTGCGCTCGAAAACGGAACCGATACAGGAAACTTTAGAGGCGTGGCGGTTTATACGCAAAATAATGAAACAGTTTTAGTAACTGAAATGGAAGCCGGTTGGTATCGCTACATTATGGAATGGCGGTTTGCCGATGACGGCACGATTCGTCCGCGCTTCGGTTTTGGCGCAACGGATAATTCCTGTGTTTGTTTTGCCCATAATCATCACGTTTACTGGCGGCTCGATTTTGATATTGTCAATTCGGCGAACAAAGTTTTTCAGGTCGAACGCGGGCGTAAATTCCTGAAACCGGTTACGACGGAAATGTTCACCAATAAAAATCTTCAAACGAATCGCAGTTTGCTGATTCAAAATTCAATGGGCGATGAAGCGTATGAACTCGTTCCGAACAGTTCGGACGGGTTGGTGGACACTTTTGGTGTTCATGATATGTGGGTTTTGATGTATAAGAATGTCGTTGGCGGAACAAATCTGCAAAACGAAATTGACGACGGTTTCAATCAAACCACAAGTCAAAATGCCTTTATTCAAATAGACCCGTTTGTTAATAATGAATCGGTTGTTAATCAGGATGTTGTCGTTTGGTACGGCGCCCACTTCCTTCACAATGATGCCGGAAACGTCCGGCTTAATTCCGACCGGAACGGTTTTATTATTTCAGGTTCGCACGTCGTCGGTCCCGATATTCGTCCGGTTCGCTGGTAGTTTTCTTTGATTTAACGATTGAAAGCGGTGATGAATAAATTCGTCGCCGCTTTTTATTGGTTCGGAATCGCTTATTTGCCACTAAATTCAGGCGAATGTTAAGATTAACTTTCGTTCACAAACAAAAAATTTTATGGAACTTGCAGTCGAAAAATACAAAGTCAATAACGAGCCTTATTATTTACCGATCAAACAGGAAGTCGAACTCTTTGAAGCGGCTTACGCGGCGCGCCTGCCGGTCATGCTCAAAGGTCCGACGGGCTGCGGCAAAACGCGTTTTGTCGAATATATGGCATATAAAATGAATCGCCCGCTGATTACCGTCGCGTGTCACGAAGATTTGTCGGCGACCGATCTGGTCGGCCGCTTTCTGCTCGAAGGCGAAGAAACCGTCTGGCACGACGGACCGCTGACGACCGCCGTGCGTTCGGGCGCGATCTGCTATCTCGATGAAGTCGTCGAAGCGCGCAAAGATACGGTCGTGATCATTCATCCTTTGACCGATGACCGTCGCCGCCTTCCGATCGAAAAACGCGGCACGGTCATTGAGGCACCGCCCGAATTTATGCTCGTTGTGTCATATAATCCGGGTTATCAATCAATCTTAAAAGATCTCAAACAATCAACCCGCCAGCGTTTCGTTGCAATGGAATTTGATTACCCGAACGCTGAAGATGAGACGGCAATCGTCGCTAAAGAAGGCGGAATTGACGCACAAACCGCCGCAGATTTAGTCAAGATCGGTCAAAAGGTTCGCAACCTGCGCGGACACGGACTCGAAGAAGGCGTTTCGACGCGCCTTTTGATCTATGCCGCCCAAATGATTGCCAAAGGCATTTCCCCGATCAACGCGGCGGAAGTCGCGATCTGCTCACCGATCACCGACGACCGCGAACTGCAAAGAAGCATTCGGGAAATTGTCACGACGATTATTTGATTATGCTCAGAATTTCCGAAATAAAGCTCCCGCTCGACCACGCGGAAGATGCGCTGCGCTTTGCAATCTGCGCCAAACTGCAAATTTCCGAAGGCGAATTAAAAAACTTTTCGATCTTCAAACGCAGTTACGATGCGCGGCGCAAAAGCGCGATCGTTTTCGTTTATATCGTTGATGTCGAAACGGCGAAAGACACCCAATTGCTCGAACAATTTCAAAACGACCCGCGCGTTTCCGTAACGCCTGACATGACCTATAAACTTGTCGCAAATGCACCAGAGAACTTAAAAACTCGCCCAATCGTTATCGGCACCGGACCTTGCGGATTGTTTGCCGCGCTGATGCTGGCGCGAATGGGTTTTCGCCCGATCATTCTTGAGCGCGGCAAACAGGTGCGAGAGCGCACGGTTGATACGTTCGGTTTCTGGCGCGGCAGCGGACTTAATTCCGAATCAAACGCGCAGTTCGGCGAAGGCGGCGCGGGAACTTTTTCCGACGGCAAACTTTATTCGCAGGTCAAGGATTCAAAATATCTCGGGCGCAAAGTCTTGACCGAACTTGTCGAAGCCGGCGCGTCGCCGGAAATTCTGTTCGTCAACAAGCCGCACATCGGCACCTATAAACTCGTCAAAATCGTCGAAAATATGCGTGCTGTCATTGAATCTTTGGGCGGCGAGATCCGTTTTCAAAGCCGTGTCGAAGCTCTCGAAATCGAGAACGGCAAAGTGCGCGGCGTAACGCTTGCAAACGGGGAATTTATCGAAAGCCGGCACGTTGTTCTCGCGGTCGGTCACAGCGCACGTGATACTTTCGAGATGCTTTTTGAGCGCGGCGTTTATATCGAGCCGAAACCTTTTTCCGTCGGCTTTCGCATCGAGCATCCGCAGCGATTGATTGATGAATGCCGTTTCGGCGCCGAAGCCGGCAACAAACTACTCGGCGCGGCTGATTACAAACTCGTTCATCACTGCCGAAACGGGCGTTCGGTTTACAGTTTTTGTATGTGTCCGGGCGGAATGGTCGTCGCTGCCGCGTCCGAAGCCGGTCGCCTTGTCACCAACGGAATGAGCCAGTATTCGCGCGGCGAAAAAAATGCGAACAGCGCAATTGTCGTCGGCATCACGCCCGCCGAAGATTATCCCGGTGACGCGCTCGCCGGAATCGAATTTCAACGCCGCCTCGAAGAAAAGGCATTTAAGCTCGGCGGCGAAACTTACAACGCGCCCAGTCAGCTCGTCGGCGATTTTCTGAAAGGTCGTGCGTCAACGGATTTCGGCAAAGTTCTGCCGTCCTACACGCCCGGAGTTCATTTGACTGATTTGAGCGAAGCCTTGCCGCAGTTCGCGATTGAAGCGATTCGCGAAGCGATTCCCGCGTTCGACAAACAGCTCAAAGGTTTTGCGATGCACGACGCGCTACTGACCGGCGTCGAAACGCGGACATCTTCGCCGATCCGCATCAAACGCCGCGATGACGGTCAGAGTCTCAACACCGAAGGACTTTATCCAGCCGGCGAAGGCGCGGGCTACGCGGGCGGCATTCTCTCCGCCGGAATTGACGGTATCAAAGCGGCGGAATCGGTCGCGCTGAATATTTTGCGAAACGAAAGTTCGTAAAAACACTATTTTCAAATCTAAAAAAGCCGAGGAAATTCTTTCGAATCGCATAAAATAGAAAAATGAAATTCACTTTAATATTTTTGACGCTGCTTATTTTTGCTTTATCCTGTTTCGGACAAACGAATCAACCGAAATCCGCTGATACGACAAAACCGTTCGT
>JBDTZT010000475.1:0-4045 GCA_040005005.1 Actinomycetota bacterium | reverse complement strand
CGATTAAGCCTCAGCCAGCCTTTCCCGTGATATAAAGCGATGGAAGGAATCGTCCCGAACGAAATTCTTTACCGCGAAAAACAAGGTTTCGGCGTGCCGATCAATGAATGGATCAATTCGCAGCTTAAAGACCGAATTCACGGCGTTTTAGGCGAAAAACGTTCCCTTGAGCGCGGATATTTCGAGCCGCAATACATCAAAACTCTGTTGGACGAACACGCCAGAAATCGCCGTGACCATTCGCATGCGCTGTGGATTTTATGGATGCTCGAACTCTGGCATCGGCAGTTTGTTGATAAATAAAATGAACGCAAACGAAACTTCATATCTGACCAAATTAAAATGGAACTTGCCGTGGCTCGCGCGGTATCCGTTTGAGCGGCTGGCGAATCGTCTGCAGCAAAACGCTTTTGAGAAAAAGCACATAATTTTTACGGTCGCTAATCATTTCGAGCCGAGCTGGAGCGCCGGCGGCTTGCTCGGTTTGGACGCACAGCTCCGGCGTTTGGACGACTGGCACTTGGCAGCGCGAAAAACCGGCGAAATGTTAATTGATGCCGACGGCACAAAATTTCGCCATACCAATTTTTATCCCGCCGAGCAATATGACCGCCGGATTTTAGAAAAAATGGCGTATCTTCAATCGGAAGGTTTGGGCGAAACGGAAATTCATCTGCATCACGGCGTTGAAAAACCGGACACGGCGGAAAATTTGCGGAAAGCGTTGACCGAATTCCGCGATTGTCTGGCCGAAGAACATAAACTTTTGTCGCGTTTCAGCGGCATAGGGGAGCCGAAATATGCTTTTGTTCACGGAAATTTAGCACTGGCAAATTCGTGCGGCGGACGTTATTGCGGCGTTGACGAGGAAATGCAAATTCTTGCCGAGACGGGTTGTTACGCCGATATGACGCTGGCGAGTGCGCCTGACCAGTCGCAGGTTTCGATGATCAATAAAATTTACGAATGCGGTTTTCCACTTGTGGAAAAAATCCCGCACCGGCGCGGAAAATCGGTCGAGGTCGGGCGCGGCTCTCTGCAACTCCCGATGATTTTTACAGGTCCGCTCGTGTTTAATTGGACGCGGCGGGTTAAGGGTGTGCCTGTTCCGCGACTTGAGGACGGTGCGTTGGTGAATAATCAGCCGATGGATTTGGCGCGTTTTAATCGTTGGAAAAACGCGAATATCACCGTCAAAGGTCGGACAGATTGGGTTTTCGTCAAACTTTATTGTCACGGATTTTTTGATCACGATCAATCGGCTTGTATCGGCGAGGATATGCGCGAGTTTTTTGGTAAAATAATCGAGAACGGAGAAAAAAACGGAAGTTACAGAGTTCATTTCGCTTCGGCGCGTGAAGCGGCAAATATGGTCTTTGCAGCGGTTGACGGACAAACGGGAACGCCCGACAAGTTTCGTGACTATCGGCTGAAAACGATTATGAATGAAAAAACTAAAATTTCTGATGCTTGAAAGGTTTCTCTCTGAACTACGATAAATTTTTAACTGTCACCAATTAAAACAGAGTGAAGTGATGAAAGCAGAAGTTATGACAAATCCGCTGGATAAACTTAAAAAGCTGAAAGGTCGCAGTTGGACGGAAATTCGCTTGCGCGGCGAACAGGCGTTTTCCGCCCGCGCCGAGCAAATCGGTTTAGGCGGTAAATTGCCATCGGACAACGAATTAAACCAACTTCTGAACAAATCTGTTTTCGGTAAAGGCAAAATTACCGCAGAAATTTTGTTTGACCGGTTTTTTGAATTATCCGAAACGACATTTTTTCCGGCGTTTCGTGATCAAGAAAAAACGATTGAGGTTTTTCGCCAAAAGTTTAACGGCAAAGCAATCGCACACGTTCTCGAAAAATCCGAAAAAATAATCGAAGGCAAATTTGATTTGCTCGGTTTTCAAAATCTCGACTTCGGAAAGGCGATTGACTGGCACTATGAGCCGCTGTCGGGTAAACATTTGCCGCTCAAACATTGGAAACAGTTTGACGAACTCGACACGGAAGAAACAGGCGACAAAAAAGTCGTCTGGGAACTCAATCGCCACCAGCATTTTTTCACGCTCGGCGTAGCTTTTTGGATAACCAAAGACGAGCATTACGCAGCAACTTTTGCGCGGCATCTAGATAGCTGGATGGAGCAAAATCCGCCTGGCATAGGAATCAACTGGTTCAGCAGTCTGGAAGTTGCTTTTCGGGCTATTTCGTGGATTTGGGCGTTTCATTTTTTCAAAGGCTCGAATAGTTTGACACCGGAACTTTTCCAAAAGACGCTGAAATTTTTGTATTTACACGGCGGGCATCTCGAAAAATATCTTTCGACCTATTACAGCCCGAATACTCATTTGACGGGCGAAGCCCTCGGACTTTACTATCTCGGAACCCAACTCGACGTTTTTGAACGCGCCAAACATTGGCGCAAACTTGGCGAAGAAATTCTTTTTGCCGAACTTGACCGGCAGATTCACGCGGACGGTGTTTATTTTGAGCAATCAAGCTGGTATCAGCGTTATACAACAGATTTTTATACGCATTTTCTTATTCTTAAAACACTGAACGAAGAAAATACCGACAAAATATTACAGGAAAAATTCGAAACAAAACTTCAGCTTTTGCACGATTTTCAGATGTCTATTACTCGTCCTGACGGCACCACGCCGATTATCGGCGATGACGACGGCGGCCGAAGTTTACCTTTGAGCGGTTCTGAATCAAACAATTTTCGCGCTAATCTGGCGACCGCCGCGATTCTTTTCGAGCGCGGCGATTACAAATTTGTCGCGGGTGAATTTACGGAAGAAACGCTTTGGCTGCTGGGCAGTGAGGGCGCGCGAAGTTTTGAAAATCTGCTTGCTTTCGAACCGCGCCAATCATCGAAAATTTTCCCTGACGGCGGATATTTTGCGATGCGCGACGGATGGAGCGAAACAGACAACTACCTGCTCGTTGACTGCGGCGAAATCGGTTCGATTAATGGCGGACACGGGCACTCCGACGCGCTCTCGATCGAATTAGCCATCGGCGGAAAAACGCTTCTGGTTGATTCGGGAACTTACACCTATCACGAATCCGACGAAATGCGCAACTTTTTCCGTACGTCAATCGCGCATAACACGCTGATGATTGATGAAAAGTCGCAATCCGAACCGGGCGGGAAATTTTCGTGGAAAACAAAGGCTAAGCTTAGCGTTCAATCGCTTATTAGCGAAGATCGGTTCGATTTTTTTGAAGGTTCGCACAACGGTTACGAACGCCTTGCTGAGGCGGCAACGCATCAGCGGAGCATTCTTTTCTTAAAAAATAATTACTGGATAATGCGCGATTTTGTCAAAACGCACGGGACGCACGATTACGCGTTGAATTTTCACTTTAACAAGCAGACAGATCCGGCAATCGAAAGCGCGGAAGGCGGAAATTCCTGCATCAGCGAAACGCCTTCCAACGAAAACGGCTGGCGAATGTTCACATTTGGCGACAACGGCAGTTGGCAGCGCAAGGAAAGTTGGATTTCTAACAATTACGGCAAAAAAGATAGTGCGCCGTTTTTACGTTTTGTTTCAAAAGGCAAGGGCGCACAGGAATTCTTTACATTCTTTTTGCCGTCGCAACGCGGTTCTGCCAAGCCCCAGGTTTTTGAAACGAAAGTTTCGGGCGGCCGCGCATTTGTCGTTAATTATGGAGGTTATAGTGATTTATTCGTTTTCGCCGATTCGGACGAGCAGATTGTCCGCACCGAAATTTTCAACACAAATTTTCGCTTTTTCTGGGCGCGCCTTAGTCCGGGCGAACAAGTACCCGAAGAATTTGTGATGATTGGCGGCACGAACTTCACGCTCGGCAGCCGGGAAGTTATCAATTACCCGAACGAACTGCAATTCGCAGTTGCACGTCGTTTGGGAAATCGTCTGAATGTCCGCACAAGCGAAAATAAATTTAGCGTTTCTTTGCCTCAAAAAAAATCTTCAATCTATATTCTGAAAAATAGTTCAGACTCTTAGACTGAAGCGCAGGCGGCTCGCCTGCAAGCGTTTGAAAA
>JBDTZT010000474.1:0-4053 GCA_040005005.1 Actinomycetota bacterium | reverse complement strand
TAGTAAAATTGTTAGTAGTGTGTAACACCCTTGAGAGCTTTGTCAAGCCTTCCCAATTTACTTTTCACTTAATAGTTTTGTATATTATTAGAACAGATATTAGCATCGCCGGCTAAAATCTAAAAATAAAATTTGCATTTAATTGGTTAAACCAATTAAAATAACTCTTTATCAAGATGTCAGTTCAAAGTGTAGCAAAAAAAACAATCACCCGCCGCCTTGCCGGAAACAATCGCTGGCTTGGTTATTCTGCTGACAATGCAAAATTCGCTCCGAATACTTTCGCTTTTGAATATCAAGTTTTGCCGACGGAAGAAGCCGTCGGGCAGGCAATGTTTGACGAGTTAATTGCTTATTCAAACGAAAAATCGGGCGATATTACAATTCTTCTGCTTGGCGGACGCGGCTCACAGGCGATGTATAAAATCATCAATCAATTATCTGAATCGGACGAAATTGATGCACTTCTCGGTCGTCTGCACATTTTTACGCAGGACGCGCTGGCACCGCTGCGGATGAACAACGGCCTGAGTTTTGTGCGCGATTTTGAACGGCTTTTGGGCGATAAATTTTTTGCGAAAATCAAAAGTTTCACGGCGATGAAGACGGAAACCGATGATTTGGAAGGCGAACTTGTTAAATATCTCGAAAAACTCGAAGGCTTGGGCGGCATTGACATTTTCTTTCTCGGGTTTGGTCCCGAAGCGGAAGCCGCGTCGCATCTTTGCTATATCAAACCGAATTCGGGGGCGCGCCTTAATGATATTGCCGGAATTATCCCGATTTCGCCGAGCATTCTTGAGCATCACATTAATAAATTCAAAGTCGGCGGAAGCCATATTTCAGCTGCCGACGAAAACGAATGCCGCCGCGCGACGAGTATTTTAACGCTCGGTCCGGCGGCGATTTTGGGCGCGAAAAAAATTGTTCAGTCAATCGTGGATGCTTCGACCGCGCCGGGGAAAATTCCGAGTTTTAAGCGTTTGATTGAGACGCAGTTGTCCGTCGATGAATCGGAACTCGCCGAACAATGCGACGAAAATCCGGGTTTGTGGATTCGCCTTCACAAAAACGTAAAATCGTTTGTTTTGCCCGATTTGTTATTATAGCTGTGGAGAGATTTCGGGTTTTAGATTATTTTCAAACCAAAATCTGAAATCTAAAATCCAAGAATTTAAAATATGTTAGATACTTACACACAACCTGCGACGCCAATCAGCGATTACGCGATTATCGTTAATCCGGACGATAATGTCGCGGTCGTCAAAAATGAAACCGAAGCGGGTTTGATTGTGCTTTTGCCTAATCAAACATTATTGACGGTCAAACAAGCCGTGCCGCCCGGCCATCGTTTTGCCACCCGCGACATTGCGGCGGGCGATTTTGTGCGTCAATACGGACAACCGATCGGAACTTCGCTCGGAATCGAAAAAGGCGAATGGATTACGCATGAAAATATGTCGGACGAGGTGCCGATTGTCCGTGATCTGCCCGAAGATATTTACAATCCGTCACCGAATTACTTTCCGATGGAAGAAACCGGCTCATTTTTGGGCTTTCGCCGCAACGACGGACGCGTCGGCACGCGAAATTTTGTGTTGATCGTGCCGACCTCGATGTGCGCGAGCCACGAAGCGACGCAGATTTCGATGATGTCGGAATTTCTGCATTACAAACGCGAAAAATTTCCGAATGTTGACGGCGTGGTTGCCATTCCGCACAACAAAGGCTGCGGTTGTCAGGACGGCTCGACGCTCGACGTGATGATGCGGACGCTTTCAAATTACGCTGATCATCCGAACGTCGGCGGCGTGATTCTGATTGATTTGGGCTGCGAAAAAACAAATCTTTCCTACGTTGAAAAATATCTGACGAAGCGTGAAAAACCGATTGACAAGCCGTTTTACAAGATCGGTATTCAGGAAGTCGGCGGAACCCAGGCGGCGATCGAGCAAGGCTTGAAATTTGTCGAGGAAATGCTCCCCGAAGTAAATCTTACAGAGCGCGAAGAATTTCCGCTCAGCGAACTTGTGTTGGGCGTCAAATGCGGCGGTTCGGACGGTTTTTCGGGCATTTCGGCAAATCCCGCGCTTGGCTACGCTTCGGATTTGCTGATTCGTTCGGGCGGTACGGTTTTGATCACGGAAGTTCCCGAATTCTGCGGCGCGGAACATATTTTGGCAAATCGCGCCAAGGATTTTGCGACCGGCAAAAAAATCTACGCGATGATTGACTGGTATAAAGAATATGCCTCGAAATTCGGGGCGGTGCTGAACAATAATCCGAGCGCGGGAAACATCGCGGGCGGACTTTTGAATATTACGATAAAAAGTTTGGGGGCGATTGCCAAAGCCGGCACGACGCGCGTCGAAGATTGCGTCGAATACGCCGAAACGCCGCGCCTTCGTGGTTTGAATCTGATGCAAGGTCCGGGCTACGACCAGGAATCAACGCCCGGATTAGTTGCCGCCGGAGCAACGGTCGTGATTTTTACGACCGGACGCGGAACAACCATCGGAAACGCGATTGCGCCGGTCATCAAACTCGCGTCAAATAACGCGATTTTTCAGCGGATGTCGCGTGATTTGGACGTTTCAGCAGGAAATATTATCGAGGGTACGGAAAGTATTGCACAGGTCGGTGAGCATCTGTTTGAATATTTGCAAAAGATTGCCAGCGGTGAAATTTTGGCGCGCGCCGAAGAAAATAAACATCGTGAGTTTCAGTTTTGGGCAGAACAGACTGTTTCGTTGTAGAATTAGATTTTTCCAATTCTATGAATGAAACGAAAGTTTTTCAAAATGATTTGATAAATGCCACGGCGGGAACGCCGAATATTGCCAAAAAGGGAAGTTTGCTGCTGCGGCTGATTCGGGCGGCGCAACCGATTACACGCACCGAGATTGCTAATCGGCTCGATATTGACAAAAGCACCGTGACCGAAAACGTCAAACCGCTGATTGCCGCCGGAATTCTGCGCGAGGAAACGCTTGAAGTCAGCGGACAAGGGCGTAAACCGCGAGTTTTGTCGTTTGTTGACGACAACGATTATTTTATCGGCGTAAATTTGGGCGTGCGCACTTCGCAAGTCGGGATAACGACGCTCAAAGGCGAAATTTCCGACGAAGACGATTTTACAACGCCGCCGGACGCAGAATCCGCTCTGAAAATGGTGCGGGAACGGATTGACGATTTGATAAAAGTTAATGCAGACCGAATTTGCCGCGTGATCGGCGTGAGCATTCCGGGGTTGGCTGATGCCGCACGACGCAAATTGGTTTACGCACCGAATCTTGACTGGCATGATATTGACATCGTTTCCGCACTGCAGCCGAACGAAAATGTAAAAGTCGTCGTCGAAAATGATGCGACGGCCGCCGCCATGTATGAAGCGCGTTTGAAAATCCGCGAATCAAGCGACGGTTTGATGACGAATTTTGTTCTGGTTCGTTCGGGAACGGGCATCGGGGTTGGTTTAGTCATCGGCAGCGAAGTTTATCGCGGTTCGGGCTTGGGGCGCGGCGTGGCCGGCGAATTCGGACATATGACGATTGTCGCGGGCGGCAAATCGTGCGTTTGCGGAAATCGCGGCTGTTGGGAAAAATATGCGTCAGCCGCCTCGGCCGCGACACTTTTTCTGGGTGACCGACCGATTCGCCCGAACGAAAGTTTGCCGCGTTTTGTCGAGATTGTTTCAAAGGCCGAAAACGGCGAAATCCGGGCGCAGCGATCGCTTGAAAAAATCGGCGACTACTTAGGCATCGGTATCGCCAATGTGATTATGGGAGTTGGAATTCCGCGGGTGATCATCAGCGGACGGCTTGTTTACGGTTGGAAATTTATCGAAAAGCCTTTGCGCGAAGCGATTGAGCGAAGCATCATCGGCAAAACCGAAGGCTGGTCAATCGAAGCCGGTGAACCGCAAGGCGCGGCCATCGGCGGCGCGCTCGAAGTCGCCGTCGAAGAATATCTGGCGCATGGTTTGAGTTTTTGAAATTTTAGGGAGATTTTGCCCACGAAACACACGAAATAAACGAAATAAAGAATTTATAT
>JBDTZT010000473.1:0-4058 GCA_040005005.1 Actinomycetota bacterium | reverse complement strand
AACAAAAAGTAACGCCGCAAAAAATTAAAACAACCTCAACAACCAAGAAGAAAAATTAACACTTTGTCATTTTGAAGAATCAAAAGGCTGGGCTTGAAGATAAAATTTTCAAGCCCAGCCTTTTTTATCATTTCCTTTAAATTCAACGCTTTAATTGAAAAGATTTCTTGACACCAATTAGTTAAACATATAATATGTAAATTCAACGACGTTTATCATCGTTGAATTTGTCTGCTCCGACAATAAATATCAGTAACGAAACATCTCGTAAACTCCTCTGAACTGGAACACATAAAAGGTAAAACTCCGAAAGTAAAATGTCAGCAAAACTTGGGGAAATTCTTGTCCGCGAAAACCTGATCACTTCGCAACAACTGCGCGATGCGTTGGAATACCAGCGCACCAATGGCGGACGGTTAGGTTCGAATCTGATCAAACTCGGAATTATTTCCGACGATGTGATTACCGCGGTTTTGTCGCGGCAATACGGCGTTCCGTCAATCAATCTCGAACTTTTTCAGATTGAAGATGAAACCATTAAATTAATTTCCCAAGAAGTCGCCCTCAAATACACGGTTTTGCCGATTTCCAAAGTCGGCGCGACCTTGACCTTGGCGATGGCCGATCCGACCAATGTTTTTGCGATGGACGACATTAAGTTTATGACCGGACTTAATGTTGAGCCGGTGATTGCTTCGGAAGCCTCGCTGCAAAGTTCGATCACCAAATATTACAGTTCGTCGAAAGCCATCGAAGTAGTGACGACCGGACAAGATGACTTTGGAAAAATTGCGGCGAAACTTGCCCGCAGCGGGAATGGGAACGGCCACGGCAACGGCCACAGCAATGGCAACGGCGCAAAATCGGGAGAAAGACTTTCGGAATCGGACTTAAATGTTTCGCTCGATAAATTTAAGTTTGAAGGAGCCGAAACAAGCGAAGAGCTTGAAATTTTAGAAGACAACGAAGAAATCGATCTCGCCGAACTTGCCAAAGCAAGCGAGGACGCACCGGTTGTGCGGCTGGTTAATGTTTTGCTGGTTGACAGTTTAAGACGCGGCGCATCCGACATTCACGTTGAGCCGTATGAAAAAGATTTTCGCATTCGTTTTCGGATTGACGGCGTTTTATACGACGTGATGCATCCGCCGATGAAGATGCGCGACGCGCTGATTTCGCGTTTGAAGATTATGTCGAAACTCGACATTTCCGAAAAACGTCTGCCACAGGACGGACGCATCAAGATCAAAGTAAAGATTGACAATCGTTCACGCGAACTCGATTTCCGCGTTTCGACCTTGCCGACTCTTTTTGGCGAAAAGGTCGTGCTTCGTCTGCTCGATAAAGATAAACTGATGCTCGATATGACCAAACTCGGTTTCGAGAAAGAAAGTTTGGAAATGTTTCAGCGCAATATTTCAAAACCTTACGGGATGGTTCTCGTCACGGGTCCGACCGGTTCGGGTAAAACAAATACGCTTTATTCCGCATTGCAGGCACTCAATACCTCGGAAACAAATATTATGACGGCGGAAGACCCGGTTGAATTTAATTTACCCGGAATCAATCAGGTTCAAATGAAGGAACAAATCGGTTTGAATTTCGCCGCCGCGCTTCGTTCCTTTCTTCGTCAAGATCCGAATATCGTTCTCGTCGGCGAAATTCGCGACTTTGAAACGGCGGAGATTGCTATTAAAGCCGCGCTGACCGGACACTTGGTTTTATCAACTCTGCACACCAACGACGCGCCTTCGACAATTTCGCGGATGGTCAATATGGGGATTGAGCCGTTTTTGGTGGCAACTTCGGTCAATATCATTCAGGCACAAAGACTTATCAGAAGAATTTGTAAAGACTGTAAAGAAGAAATTCACGTTCCGGTGGAAGGATTAATTGAAATTGGATTTTCGGCGGAAGAAGCACCGAACATCAAATCTTACAAAGGAAAAGGCTGTCAAATCTGTAACGGAACAGGTTTTAAAGGCCGGGTCGGGCTTTATGAAGTAATGGAAATAACGGACGAATTGCGCGAACTCATCATCATCGGCGCAAGTGCTATCGAATTAAGAAAGAAAGCAATCGAGTGTGGAATGTTAACTTTGCGTCGTTCGGGGCTTCAAAAATTGCGCGAAGGAATTACGACTATTGAAGAAGTGGTCAAGGAAACGGTTTTATAAATGGAGGAAGTATGATTAGGGCAATTGCATTATCTTTAGCTTTGTTGATTGGAATTGGCGTGATAGTTCCGCTCGCAACGGATTACGCGCAGGCAGGAGCGAAAAAACATCGCAAATACGCGAAAAAGAAAAAGAAGATCAAGAAGTATTCAAAACAGTGGTGGCGTTTATACCGCGCTCGCGCGAATCGCAAAAAATCTTTACTTGCGCGTAAGCGAACTTTACGTTTGCGCCAGATCAGATTGGCAAAAGCCAGCCGGGAAAACGGCGATACGCCGGTGAAAAATTCCAAACTGGCGGCGCAAAAGACTGTCAAGGAAGATAACACTCCGGCACTGCTGCCATCAGGCGAAACAGCTCCGAAAACTTGGAAGAAAAGCCAGTCAACGCAAGCCGAACTCCAATTCCGCGTTAATGACGATAATGGTTCCGAGCTTGGCTCGGCTTCGATTTCGGTAGTTGGTCCGTCAATGAGTGATGACGGCAACGGAAAAGTCAAAACCGTCGGCGGTGTGCCGACAACTTCGCTTCGGCGTAACGTGATTGACCGGATGATTAAGGAAAACGGCTGGGTCGTCAACGATTATCAAAAGGAAATCGGCGGTAAGAAAGTGTACGTCGTCGTCGCGCAGTCAGAAGGTTCCGGCGGTCGTGTCCAATCAAGAGTTTTCTACTTTGCCGAGGCTGACGGACGGATCTACAGCGTTGCCACCAATGCGCCGAACAATTCATCCGAACGCATCGCCGAAGAATCGGAAAAGGTTATCAATTCGCTGGTTCGTACCCGGCAAAACACCCAAAGGGCAGAACTTAAATAAAAGTGGTAAACGGTGAGTGGTGAGTGATTAGTTAAAATCTTTTTACTCACCATTCATCACTCATCACTCATCACTAAAATTATGAGCTTCGAGCAACAAAATCCTGAATCACAAATTACGCTTCCCGACCTTCTGCGGAAAATGACCGATAAAGGCGGCTCGGACTTGCACTTGACGACCAATTCGCCGCCGCAAGTCCGTGTTCACGGACATCTCAGTGCGCTTGAAGGCTATCGTCCGTTGACACCGGCTGAAACCAAACAACTTGCTTATTCGGTTTTGACCGACGCGCAAAAACATCGTTTTGAGGAAAATCTCGAACTCGACTTTTCGTTTGGACTCAAAGGAATGTCGCGGTTTCGTGCTAATTTGTTTAATCAAAAAGGCGCGGTCGGGGCGGTTTTTCGGGCAATTCCCTACGAAATCAAATCGTTTGATGCCTTGGGACTGCCGGCGGTCGTTTCGGATTTATGTAAAAAACCACGCGGTTTGGTGCTTATCACAGGACCGACCGGCTCGGGAAAATCAACGACGCTCGCGGCGATGATTGACAAAATTAACATTGACCGTCACGACCATATTTTAACTATCGAAGACCCGATCGAATTTCTCCACAATCACAAAAACTGTATCGTCAATCAGCGCGAAGTCAACGCCGACACACACGGTTTCGGGGCAGCACTGCGCACGGCGCTTCGGCAAGATCCGGACGTTGTTCTGATTGGTGAAATGCGCGATTTGGAAACAATCGAAATGGCTTTGCGGATTGCTGAAACAGGTCACTTAACGTTTGCCACGCTCCACACAAACTCGGCTTATTCAACGATTAATCGTATTATTGACGTTTTCCCGGCCGCCCAACAATCACAGGTTCGGACCCAACTTTCACTCGTTCTCGAAGGTATTATGTGTCAATCGCTTTTGCCGAAAGCCGCCGGTGACGGACGCGCGATGGCGCTCGAAATTTTGATTCCGAATCCCGCGATCCGCAATCTGATTCGTGAAGACAAAATTCACCAGATTTATTCGATGATGCAAACCGGACAGGATAAATTCGGGATGC
>JBDTZT010000472.1:0-4059 GCA_040005005.1 Actinomycetota bacterium | reverse complement strand
GAAAAAAATTATGCGGAAGCTCTCGAAATTCTCACCGAATTTGAGGCAAAATTTCCGGACGATAAACAGTATTTTGTTCAAACAAAAATTGATATTTACCAATCGCAAGGAAAAAAGGATGAAGCCGAAAAAGTTTATCGCGCCGCTTTTAACCCGCTTTGGAGCGATGATGAAATTTCCGCCTTTATCTCGTTTTTAGATAAAAATGATCGTTTAAAGATTTATGAAACCGAAATCAAACAGAAGTTCAAAAAAAATCCGGCTGATTTTGAAGCGGCAATTCGATTGATTCATCTGGAAAAAGATGACAATGAAGAAGTCGAAAAAATTTGCAAGAAACTGCAAAATGCCCGATTGCAAAAGAAAACCAAATGGTCGGCAACAGAACTTTTGATTGTTTCACATTTCCTGATAAATTCGGGAAACGGCGATTCGGCTTCGCGTTTTCTTTATACGCTTTGCACCGATTTTACGCTTGAAAAACAAAGCGATTTGCGCCGAAAAGTTTTGTATCAGATTTTTGAATTACTTTCCGATGCAGGTTCGGAAAGACTTGCTTTAACGAAAGGCGATTTGAAATTTTTTGAAACGATTGCAAAATCCGACGCGAATCCGGGAATCACGACCGGCCTGCTTTCCTTGATATTTTCCGACACAAATCCGCGCCGTGAATTCGAATCAAAAGAAAAAACTGCCGTCAAACTTTTCAATCGCGCTGCTGCTTATCGAATTTTCAATCAATTCAAAGCCGAATACGCGGACGCCCCCGAACTCGCGCAAATGTATCTCGACATCATCAGGCTTTACACAAACGCCAAAGATTTGGAAGTAGCTTCTATATCTTTGGCTGAATTCGAGCAGAAATTTACCGACTTCAAAGATTTCCCGGACGCATCGCTGAAACTTGCCGACGCTTATATTGCCGCCGGAAAATTTGACAAAGAGCGTGAAATTTACCAAAATCTTTTGGATTTTCTCGGCAAAAACGGGAAAGTGAAATTCCCTTTTGAATCCGTCGAAAATAAAGACTCAACCAAAGAATTAACCCAGATTAAGCCGATTATTGCTTCTTATCCGCCGTCGTCAAACGCAGGAATCGAGATTGCAAGCCAAAAAAAACCCGACGATTACTATTACAATCAAACAAATTCTTATAAAAATTATCTTTCACGAGAAACGTCCGATATATCATACAGCGAAGTTCTCGACCGCTTGATTGCTTCGCTCGCCAGAGAAAACAAAACGACGGATATTTTAACGCTTTATTCGGCGGAAACCGCAAAATATCCTGCGGAACAAAGGCTTTATGAACAAATGCTGCAATGGCTCGGACAGACCAATCTGGCAGATAAACAGTTGGAAGTTTATCAAAATGCACTGAAAAATTTCCCCGAAAGAACATGGCAAGATCGCTTTGCACGTTGGCTGATCCGAAATAAACGGCAAGATGATTTTGAAAAGTTTTCGCAAAGCTTAGTCGAGAGTTTTGATGATGCGGAAACACAGGATTATTTGAAACAATTCGTTGACGGTAAAGAAGTTCAAAGTGCGGAAAGTTTTGACGGCAACCTCTTTTTCGCGCTTTACAGTCTCGCGCATCAGCGTTTTCCGCATAATATTGTTTTCGTCAAAGGACTTTTGCGCTATTACCAACAAAATAAATTGGACACTGAATGGCTTAATCTTTTAGCCGAATATTATTTTGAATCGCCTGATCTTCGGAAGGAATTTCTGACATATTTAGCAAAAAAAGACGAAATACGTTCATATTTAAAAAAATCCGAAAACTTAAGCGTCAATGCCGATGAAATAAAATCCTTGCCTTATAAACTTTTTCGCGCCGACGCTTCCGTTTGGCTTTCGGATTTTGAAAAATCGGTTGTTTTCTACCGCGAACTCAACCAACTTTACCCGAACAATCCGGAATTTTCCGAATCTTTTATCTCAATTGCGCGTTCATTTGGTCAGCAAAACCGCAATTTATTGCAAGAATCCGCGACTTTTGCCCAGAATCAAGCTGAGAATTTCCCGGCGCAAACAAGTTTCCGCACACGCACCGGAGAAATTCAAGCCGAACTCGGCAATTATGAAAATGCCCGCCGGAATTGGGGGAAAATAATTCCGATGGCTGAAGGCGAAAAGGAAAATTATCTCGAGACCGCGACCATTTTCTGGGATTATTTTCAATTTGACGATGCGCTTAATTCAATCGAAAAACTTCGCACTAAATTTAAAGACGAAAATATTTTCGCTTTCCAAACCGGCGCAATTTACGAAGCCAAACACGAAACTGACGCCGCAATCAATGAATATCTGAAAGTTTTTGAAAAAACTGAAAATCCAGATAATGAAAAATACCGCACCAAAGAGCGTTTGAAACAACTTTTCCAAAAGCCGAAACTTGCCGAAAAAATCACCAGCGCTTTTGAAAATAAACGAAAAACCGCGAAAAATGAGTTTCGATTGGTTTTCAATTTCGCTGATTTACTTTTTCAATTAAAACAGCAACCACAAGCCGTAAATCTTCTCAAACAAAAAGTTTCGCGTGAAACTTCGAGAGAAAATCTGCTCGAATCAAAACAATTTTTCCGCGATTTGGAAGAAACTGAAGCCTTCAGATTGACGCTCAAGCGGTTGATTCAAACCGCCAAAAATCCGCGAGATGCGATTTCATTTCGGCTACAACTTGCTGAAAATCTGAGCGAAAACGGAAAAACGGAAAAAGCCGCCGAAGTTCTGGCTGATTTGGTGAAAAAATTTCCAAAAAATTACGGCGTTTTGACCGAAGCGGAAAATTTTTACTGGGAAATCGGCAAACGCGAAAATTCCCTGCAAATCTTGCGGACGGCGCAAAAATCGGCTCGCGGAGAATTTGCTTATCAGTTCAGCCGAAAATTTGCTCAAAGATTGTCTTCGCTCAATCGGACAAATCAAGCCGAACAAATTCTTTTCCAATTACACGTTGAAAATCCGAATGATTTGGAGGTTTTCGACGAACTCGCCAATGTTTATGTTTTTACTAACAAACCCGAATCTTTGCGTAAAACATTTGGCGAAACAATTGAAGCGGTACGAAAACAAGACCTCGAACCACGCGAATTTACTTGGCAAACCGAAGATTTGCGGAAAAAAATGATAAAAGCTTTCACACGGCTGAAAGACTACGCCGCCGCCGCCGAACAATACATCGAAATCATCAACCGCGAACCCGAAAATGAAGAAAATGTTGAAGAAGCAATCAGCTATGTTAAACGTTACGGCGGCGCGGAAACTTTGCTTGCGTATTATCAAAAAACAGCCAACGAGGCGTTTAAAAATTATCGTTGGAATGTCGTTTTAGCGCGAATTTACGAAGCAAATAACGATTTGCCGGACGCCGCCGAAAATTATCGTGTGGCCATTTATAATCAACCCGAAATGATTGAGCTTTACGAATCGCTCAACGAAATTTATGTAAAAATGCAAGATTATGAATCCGCTTTGAAAACGCTCGAAAAATTGCTGGAACTCTCCAACGGCGAGAAAAAATTCATCAAACAAAAAATCCGGATTCTCGAAATACTCGGTCGAAATCCGGAAGCCGAAACCGAAAAGCAAAAACTTCCGGTCGAAGAAATTCCGAAACCGAAAACTTTGCGGGAACAATTTTCCGAGGCAAGCAGTTTGCGAAATTCGGAAACCGAAAAAGCGGTTGAGAAATATCGCGAAGCTTTTGAAAACTTGGCGCAAAATCCATTTCAATCCGAACTAAAATCAGCCGATATTGCGGGTTATGTGCAAACCGTTCACAAGATGGATTCGCTCGTCGAAATCAGCGAAAAACTTTGGGGTGTGCGGGGAAAATTAATAGTCGAAATCGAAACCCAAGATTCCGTCAAAAGCGGCAAGGCGCGGGAAATATTGAAAGTTTTAGACGGCGCGGTGCCCGAAGCAATTGGTAATGAAATTAAAAACACGGCGACCGGAAACGAGATTTTGGCTTTCCGCGAGGACATCAAAAATCGTTTGCAAAGTAATTCCGATGAGCGCAACCAGACGCTTGTGCTTTTGCAAAATCTG
>JBDTZT010000471.1:0-4060 GCA_040005005.1 Actinomycetota bacterium | reverse complement strand
GACCACGCTCGTTGCGAGCTATCTCGACGCGCGCAACGTGCCGTCCCTCTGGTACCAGGTCGATTCCGGTGACTGCGATCCCGCGACGTTCTTCTACTATCTCGGACTCGCAGCGCAGAAACTTTCGCCGCGAGTGCGCAGGTCTTGTTCAAGTTTTTTGAACTGCGACATGACATAACCGTTATATGTTTGATAAACCAATTTCGAGAAAAATATTTGCTTGATCGCTAAAAGTTCTTCGGCAATCTCGTTTGCGTATTCGATAAGCGGCGTATTCAGACATTCCAACACATTCGGATTTGCTTTTAAGGCCAGAATCAAAAACTTTTGCAATTCCTAAAAACATTCTTCCTTTTCCTTGTTTTCCAGTTGTTCGGGAATGCCGTAAAGCGACCAATGCAAATCAGCGGGCGGCAGATAAATTCCGCGATAATCTATATCCGAATTTTCGTCATCAAGCCCAAACGCTTTTGAACCGACAACACACCGATAAATTATGAAATCATTTAAATTTGTCGGTTCAAAGGCATTAAAGGCAATCTCCGTTTGATACTCTTTGCGAATACTAAATTCTTTTCTCTTTAATGAAGCCGCCGAACCATCGAGAAATTCAATTAAGTATGAATGCGCTCCATCAATTGGCGCGGCTTTTATTCCGCCGACAGTGCCTTTTGGGTGAAAACGATTTTTATTCAACACCTTCGATTCGATCAGCGTCACGATTTGAGTGCCGTTCGGAATAATTAACATTGTTTTCTTATCAATCACAGAGTGATTTTAGCTTCAATAAATCGTTTATGCTAATCTTTTTGTTATGTCACAGAATTTTCAGGCGGGTGATTTTTTAATCTTTCAGGTCGAAAGCGGTTACGGACTGCTCAGAATCCTGGCGATTGATGATGCAAAAGGCAAAAAGGTGTGGCATCTGGCGGCTTACAACGAATTGTTTTTAGATGTCGAAACAGCCGACGCATTTTTGGTTAATCCGAATGCTCTGACGGTCAGTCTTCCGCACGTTGCTCTGACAAATCGCGCTTTTGAAGCGACGCAAACGGCGCGACTGACGAATATTCCTCTAACTGAAACCGAATTAAAGCCTTTGGAAGACTGGAAAGTAAACCCAAACACGGAAATTTCCGACCTTTCGATTCGTTTGTTGCTCGGGCTGCGTTGACACTTTTGGAAAGAAGTCAAAAATGAGAAGTCAGAAATTAGAAGTTGGAATCGGAAGCGAGCCTGTCAATTAGATACTTCTCCCTTCTTATTTCTCCCTTCTCACTTTATTCAAATGTTTGGTCGTGTTCTCGGTCACACTGGTTGGCACGATGTTGCTCAAATCAGCTTCGTTTAATAATTCTCTCGTCGGCTTTGATTCAACATATTGAGGCTCAAGCTGATTCGCAGATTGATTGGCCGCATCATTTTTTCGCTTCTTGAAATGTTTTCGCAAAAGAATCGTGCGCCAAAATGTCTGAACCTGCCAAGCCGTCATCGCCGTTAAAAAACCTGCTGTAATATAAATAATTACAGGCGTATCTTCTTTCCCCAGAAAAAATGAATAAAGCAAAATTGCCAGCGTCAGACTCGTGATTGCCGTTAATAAATTGAGAACTGTATTGACTTTGATATGTTCTAAGGGCGTGATCTCTTTTTTTGCGGATTTGTCGTAATCCGGCAGATAATCACCGCATTGACGGCAATAGGTTTCGGGCGATTGTTCGGCTTTTCCGCATTTCGGGCAAAACATACTTTTTAAAGAGTCGAGAGTCGAGAGTTAAGAGTTTCTCATCCTTAAATTTTGAATTTTATCTTTAATCTTGTAAATAAACAATTTTCAGTGATTCAGGATTCGAATCTCTCGACTCTTGACTCTATTCCACATCAATGTTCGTCTTTTCTGCGCTTCAATTCGCGGTCAATCAGTTCCAATTCGCGGCTCATTTGTCCCATCACGGAAGTATTTTCTTTGGCCCGGCGGGTTAAATAAGGGACGGCTTCTCTGACTGGACCGTAAGGCACGTATTTTGAAACATTGTAATTGTTTTTGGCAAGAACATATGAAAGATTGTCGCTCATCCCGAAGAGTTGGGAAAAGAAAACGTGCGGGTGATTATGCGGAATCTTCTGCGCCTCTAGTTTCTGCACAAGCAGTTGAACGCTCTTTTCGTTATGTGTTCCGGCGACGAAAGCAATTGTTTCGATATTGTCCAAGCAATATTCGACCGCCGCGTCGTAATCGCGGTCGGTTGACTCTTTATCGGGCTGGATCGGCGATGGATATTCCATCTCTGCGGCGCGGTCGCGTTCTTTTTCCATATATGCGCCGCGCACCAATTTGACCGCGAAAATATAGCCTTTTTCCTTTGCTTTTTCGTGTGATTTTTTTAAGAATTCAAAGCGGTCGGTGCGGTAAAGCTGGATCGTATTATAGACAATCGGACTTTCCGTGTTGTATTTCGCCATCATATTGTCAGCCAGACAATCAATCGCGTTTTGTATCCAACTGTCTTCTGCATCAACAAAAACGGGTTGATTAAGCGAATGAGCGTAGCCGCAGATATCTTTGACGCGGCTTTGGATCCGTTCCCACTTCCACTTTCCCTTGTCGGTTAAATCCATTCCCGTGCTGACTTTCTCTAATGTTCCGAGCGGCGCGATGCCGGTCACCTTAAAAACGGCGAACGGAATGTTTTCGTCATCTCGGGCGCGGGTGATAGTAAGAATTATCTCGTCTTTGGTGTGTTCAAAATCTTCTTCTTCCGATTTGCCCTCGACCGAATAATCTAAAATCGTCCCGATATGCGATGCACCGAGCTTTTCTATCGTCTTTTGACATTCTTCAATCGTTTCGCCGCCGCAGAATTGATCAAAAATCGTGTGTTTTATCAAACCTTTGACAGGTAAACCGCAAGCTAACGCAAAATTTGTCATGCGGGTGCCGAAACTAACGAGAGCCGGGGAGTTCATCATCCTAAATAGCCGATACTTTTCCTTTAAATCTGAGTTGGTTTTATCGGCAAAGGCGATTGCGGTGTCTTGGAAATCGAGTTTGAATACGCTCATAAAAATCATACTTTATCACATCAGCGCAGTGAACACAGAGTTTGGTCAAAAGCATTTTGAAATTTACCATATTGTTTCTTTCAAATTTTTGCCGTATCATTTTAGTTTTTATTGAGAATCAGAGTGTTCTCTGTGGTGAAATGTATTTATGAGCAAAGGATTAACAAAACGAAGCGAAAATTATTCGGAATGGTATAACGAAATCGTTAAAAAAGCTGATTTGGCGGAAAATTCAGCTGTCCGCGGTTGTATGGTGATCAAACCTTACGGGTTTGCGATCTGGGAAAAGATGCAGCGGGCGCTGGACGATATGTTCAAGGCGACCGGTCATCAAAACGCCTATTTTCCGCTTTTTGTGCCGAAAAGTTTTCTTGAAAAAGAAGAAGAACACGCCGAGGGATTTGCCAAAGAATGCGCGGTCGTCACCCATTATCGCCTGAAAAAGAATCCCGACGGGAAAGGTTTGATCGTTGACCCGAACGCCAAACTCGAAGAAGAACTTATTATTCGCCCGACGAGCGAAGCCGTGATTTGGAACACCTATAAAGGCTGGATTCAATCGTGGCGCGACCTTCCGCTTCTGATAAATCAATGGTGCAATGTCGTGCGTTGGGAAATGCGAACGCGCATCTTTTTGCGAACCGCCGAATTTCTTTGGCAAGAAGGACACACAGCACACGCGACGAAAGATGAAGCCGTCGAAGAAACCAACAAAATGCTCGGCGTTTATGCTGATTTTGCGGAAAATTGGTTGGCATTACCGGTCATTCAAGGCGCGAAAACAGCCAACGAAAGATTTGCCGGCGCAGAAGATACACTCTGTATCGAAGGCTTGATGCAAGACGGAAAAGCCTTACAATGCGGCACTTCGCATTTTTTAGGTCAGAATTTTGCGAAATCTTTCGACGTGCAATTTGTCAATAAGGAAAACCAACTCGAATATGCGTGGGCGACTTCGTGGGGCGTTTCGACGCGCTTGATGGGCGCGTTGATTATG
>JBDTZT010000470.1:0-4060 GCA_040005005.1 Actinomycetota bacterium | reverse complement strand
TTGTCACCTCGATATTCTTCGCCGAAATCTCTTTTATCATCTTCTGGATTTCCGCGTTCGGTTTTTCCTTATCCGGCTTTTCCTTTGACTTTTGGGCAACCACGGCGGACGACATTAGCAAGATCAACAAAACGAAAAGAACTGTGCGATTTTTCATAATTATCAGCTATTTTACAGATTTATCCGTCGGTTACAAATTATTCGGCAATTCATTTTCAATCATTGCCGTTCATTGTCCAAAAAATGCCTTTCAATAAATTTGCAGAGCGCCAAGGGGAAGTTTTTCGACCATTGCCGCCGCCGGGTCGTCTAACTATTGTCAAACAAATTGCGGCAGTAAAAACGTCAGCAATGGTTTGAATTAATAAGGAGGTTTTATGAAATATACAAAAAAAATCGGATTATTTGTTTCGGCAATTGTTTTAGGTTTGGTTTTTACGGCTGTCAGCACATCGGCGCAGGTGCGGGTCGGCGTCCAGTTCGGACGCGGATATTATCACCGACCGCGCTTCGTTGAGCGTGTTTATGTTCCCGATCCGTTCAGGTCTAACGGTTATTACAGCAACCGCCATTCGGAAAGATACTACGACAGAGAGTCTTTGCAAACAGCGAAACGACGGCTTAGCAAAGACGAAGAAAAATATACGGCGGACGGCTATATCACGCCGAAAGAACAGAAAAAACTGGACAGCGATTACTACAAACTAAACCGCGACCGCAACCGTTTGCGAAACGATTGGTAATCCAAAATCAATTCAAAAGAAAAGAGCAGTCTTTCGGTTGCTCTTTTTTATCTATCGTCAAAAAATTATTCAAGAATTTTTATCTATCCAAAACATCAAACGCCTTGAGCGTTTATTGAAAGGGATTTCCATTGACAGCAAGGTCAGTAAATTTTCCTGCTTTAACATTATATAGAACGCCCCAAAACCTGCTTCCGCCGTCGCAACCAATTAAAGCATCTTCTTTCCAACCCTCCGGTGGTTCGGAAAAGTAAAAGGCATTAATGTAAATGAATTTCTTGCTTTTGATAACAATCCCGACATATTGCATATAAAATTCTTCGGGATTAGTAATTTTTTCACCTCTGGTTTTTAACTTTTTAAGGTCAGAGAATTTAGATTCCATAGCTTTTATGTCAGATCTCGTCGGACTCCATGTTTCACTAAACTCAGGCGGATTTTGTCTGGAACATTGTTCGGCTAGAATCTTCGCCTCACTCTCAGGCAAAAGAGCCGATTTATCGCGTTGGGCGAAAATAGAACAACACATCAAAAATGTTAGGCATAATAAATAAAAACTTTGCATAATCGTTTTCATATTATTAACTCTTGAATTATTCGACAATGTCAAACGCCAAAAGCCGCGAGCCGTCCGCCGAGTAGAGCAAGCCGCTGGTTTCGTCGGTCGTAAAACGCGCGTCGGGTTCGCTCACTAAAATAAAACGCGCATCTTTGCCGGTGTGAACATTGACGCCGACCAAACCTTTACGATCGAACGGGCGCGGCAGATCGGTGTAAAAATACATATAATTTCCGCGCAGATCGGCAAGTTGTTTGCGGCGCAGAAAATAATCGGAGAGGCGTTCGACTTGGCGCACCGGATCAATTCTGTCCAGAAAACTTTCCTGCACATCAGCGCGTGAAGGCACCACGCGGCTGATGATTTTCCCGCGAATGTTCGTCGGCGTGATGACTTGCAAACCGTTGATGCGGCTGAGGAAATTCGGCGTGCGCGCGGCGATGCCGAAAACGCTGATTTGATTTGAAACGTAAGAATGCGCGGAATTCGTTGCCAGCGTCGTCAAATCAAATGAAGAAAAACGCGAACGAAGTCCAGACCAGCGAAGCGACAAAACCGAACGCGCAACATTTGCCCCGCGCACAATGTTCAATGCGGAAGTCGCCAAACCGCCATAACGAAAATAAATCGCGGCGGCACGAAGCGCAATCCCCGCGACAATCCGAAAAACTCCGCGCGACGGGGCTTTGTGTTTTACTCTCCAGATTTCAGGTTTTTGGTCTTTGGTTTTTGGACTTTGGTTTTCGGAAAAAGAGTTTTGAAATTTGAAATTTGAAATTTGAAATTCTGGCGAGATTGCACTCTTGCTGACACGCGGGTTTCTGCCTGTTATGTCAAATGCCGCGATTTCATCACGTCCGCCGACAACCGCCGCGCCGCTTTCGTTGATTAAAACAAATTGCGCTTTTTCGACATCGTGTTCAAATTCCGCAATCTTTTTGCCGTTTTGTGCGTCAATCGTGATCAAATCGTCTTTGTCAGCAATCAAAATCGTGTTCAAATCGGCGAAAACAAAATTCGTCAAACCTTTATCCGCGCCCTTGAAACGCCAGAGAGTTTTGCCGTTACCTGTGTCAATCGCCGACACGCCGAATGATCCTTTTTCTTGAATTTCGCCATCTTTGATGCGCATAAACTGTCCGCCTGTCCGGACATACAAAACATTTCCGACGACCGCCATTTCCGCGCAAACGCCCAAATCTTTCGCTTCCCACTCGACTTTATTGGTCAGGCGATTGATGGCGCGAACCTTTCCGCGCCCTGATGTGTAAAGATATTTTTCGTCAAAAACCACGTCGGCTTCGGTCAAAGCCAAGCCGCCTTCGTTCACCTTGAATTTTTCACGCTCGCCTTCTTTGCCTGTTTTGGCGTCATAGACGGTCGCGCCTTCGTAGAAAAGATAAATTCTGCCGTCAAGCATCAAAGGCGGGCGATAATTGTCGAGCGTGTAAGGAATTTCGCCGCTCGAATCAAAACGCGAAGGCATCATTTGGACATCGGATTCAAGTTCTTTTTTCCAAAGTTCGTCGCCGTTTGAAAGCTGAAAAACGTGGACAATTGGCGTGCGTTTGAATTCCTCGCCCGCGTTGCCTTTCGCTTTTTTGACGAGCACGACCGCCAGCAAATCATTCTGCGGGTCAACCGCGAGCTGCATCACGTCGCCTTTGACTTTATCCGAACGCCAAAGTGTTTCGCCCGAAAGAAGATCAACGGCTTCGACGCGCGACCGGTCGCCTTCACCGGTCGAAACCAAAATCAAATCGGTCGAAGGCACCGGCGTTACGGAAGTTTCGTCCAAACCTTTTGTCTTTTTACGCCAAAGCCTTTCGCCCGTTTGTCCGTCAATCGCATAAAGCGAATTCTCACTGCCCGCGAGAACGATGCCGAAATCGGTCGTTTGATAAAACTGAACTTTGCCGTCGAGATTTGCTTGCCAAACAGATTGAGCGTTTGAAAAAGCGGTGAAAATGCACAAAAGACACAAAAGTAAAGCTAAAACTTTCATACAATTATTTTAGCTTTTATTTGATAGGTTTGGAAAGAATTCTACAGAATTACTGAATCCGATACGCTTTGCTTTTCCAAACCAGAATAACCGTTCCGCTGAATTGGCCGGCGATCGAACGCAAGCCCGAATCGAGTTTTTGATAATCGCTCGTGCCGCGATTGACGGTTTTTTGCTTCTGATTGCTGTAAGCCGAATCAAACCAGATTCCGCCGACGTTGTTGAAAGTTTTGCCGCCGACGCTTCGCATTGCGCCCGACAAAGATTTCTGATTTCTCCCGTTTATCGGCAGCGTCGAGGTTTGCGGGGCGGACAGCTTTGGCTGGGGTTTTTGTTCCGTAACTACATTTTTATCATCTTTTGAACGCACTGCATCTTGGGTTTCATTTTTTTCTCTTTCTTCTTTGACCGTTCTCCCTTGAGCCGCACCGGCCACTGATGAATTAGATTTTTTCGTTTTAGACAATTCATCACGATCGGCTTCCGACACGGATTTATCTTGCGGTTTGTCATCCGGAACACTCGGTGTTTGAGCGACGATTGGTGCGTTGTTCAACTCCGGCGCGGCGGATTTTTTTTCTCTCGGTTCATTCTGAGTTGCTGTGTTTGAAACAGAAACAGGCGGGGCACTCATCGGCACCGGCGCATTTGCCGGTGCTGATGAATTCGTTGTCGTTGTCGAATTTGTCGCCGCATTTGAACTTGAAAAAACTGTCGGATTGGTTTGCGCCGCAGGTTTTTCTGCGGAATCGG
>JBDTZT010000469.1:0-4060 GCA_040005005.1 Actinomycetota bacterium | reverse complement strand
AAATCTCGACCTGCTCGTCTTCGATTCGTTATAAAACAAATATTAATTCTTTTCGTCCGGGAATTGCGCTGATCAAACAACTGCGTCCGGTTTCGTTTAATTGGAAAGACGGCGGCAGTGTCGATATGGGTTTGGTCGCCGAAGAGGTCAATGCGGTCGAGCCGCTTTTAACCACGACGAACGAAAAAGGCGAAGTCGAAGGCGTCAAATACGACCGCGTCGGCGTTGTCTTGGTGAATGCCGTCAACGAACAGCAAACTCAAATAGAAGCCCAGCAAAAACAGATTGATGAACAAAAATCATTGATCAAACAACAGCAGGAAAAGCTGGATATACAGCAATCCGAGCTTGAAGCGTTAAAGAAATTTGTTTGTTCACAAAATCCGTCGGCGGAAATATGCAAACCCAAATTCTAAAGGAGAATTGGTTATGAAAAACTTTTTGTTAATTCTGTTGGTTTTTAATTCTGCCACTCTGATTTCCGTTTCCGCCCAAAGCGGGGGAACATTTCAGATCACGCAATCAGTCATTGCCGGCGGCGGCAATAAAAGCACGGGCGGCAGTTTTTCTTTAACCGGAACGATCGGGCAATCGCTCGCCGGAACTTCTTCGTCGAGCGCGGGTTTTACTCTTTTGAGCGGTTTCTGGGCTTCCTCCGGCGCAGTTTTCGCGCCGCGCCGCGCACCGTTTGACTTTGACGGCGACGGCAAATCCGACATCTCCATCTTTCGTCCCGCAGCCGGCGAGTGGTGGTATTCACGAAGCAGCGACAATCAGGTGGCCGCCACTCAATTCGGAAGTTCAACCGACCGCATTACGCCCGGCGATTTCACCGGCGATGGCAAAACCGACATCGCTTTCTTTCGTTCTTCAACCGGCTTTTGGTTTATTCTTCGCAGTGAAAACGGCTCTTTCTTTTCATTTCCCTTTGGAACTTCAGGCGATATTCCCGCGCCGGCCGACTATGATGGTGACGGCAAAACTGATCCGGCGGTTTTTCGTCCGTCAAATTCGACCTGGTTTATCCTGCGTTCTTCGGACGGCGGCACTTCAATCGCTTCTTTCGGCACGGCGGGCGATGTTCCCGTAACGGCGGATTACGACGGCGACGGTAAATCCGACATTGCGATTTATCGTCCGGCAGTGTCGGAATGGTGGATTGCCCGAAGCGCGGCCGGGTTGGTCGCTTTCCAATTCGGCGCGGCCGGCGACAAACCCGTGGCGGGCGATTACACCGGCGACGGCAAGGCGGATGCCGCCGTTTTCCGTCCGCCCAACGGCAATTGGTTTATCTTGCGATCGGAAGACAATTCGTTCTTCTCGTTTCCATTCGGCACGGCGGGCGACATTCCGGCACCGGGCGATTTTGACGGCGACGGCAAGTTTGACGCAGGCGTTTTTCGTCCGTCAGGCGCAACGTGGTTTATCCAACGCTCAGCAGCCGGAACTCAAATCGCCCAATTCGGTCTCGCCACCGACCGCCCGGTTCCCAACGCTTTTGTGCCTTGAACGGATATCGCGCGGCTAAAATCAAAGTTTCCAGAAAATCGGGACGAGCAGAATGGCGACGATAAAAACAACGATCGTCAGGATCGTGCCGATCTTGACGAAATCCATAAATTTATAGCGTCCCGGCGTATAGACCAACACGCACGCCGGTTCGAGCGGCGTGATGAACGAAAACGACGCGGCGTAGGTGACGGCGACGGCAAAAGTGCGCGGATTCAAGCCCAGCGCGATCGCCGTCTTGACCGCGACGGGCAGCACGACGAGCGCGGCGGCCTGGTTCGACATCGGCTGCGTTAAACCGACCGTCAGCACAAAAAATCCGGCAAGCACGGCAATCGAGCCGTATTGCTGGAAATACTGGACAATCAACGTCGCGAGATATTTGTCGGTTCCCGTCTTTTCCATCGCGACGCCGAAACTCATCATACAGGCGATTAGAACGAGCAAGCGGAAATCAATCAGCGTGTAAAGTTCGGAATAGCGCACCGTCTTGGTCGCCAGCAGCAGCAGCACGCCGAGCAGCACGCAGATGGCGAGCGGAATTTCGTAGCCGAAAACTACCTTCGAGAGCGACAGCGCGAGAAAAAGCCCGAATGCCGCGAGTGCCCATTTGCGTTTTTCCGTCCGCAGACTGCTGGCCGAAACGTCTTCGAGCAGCAGCATTTGGCGTTCGACAACGAGCGGTTCGATTTCTTCGCGTTTGCCTTGCACGAGCAGCACATCGCCGAATTTTAATTTTACTTCGCTGAGCTTTTCGATAAAAGTTTCGCCGTGCCGGTTGATTGCCAGAACGGTCAGCTCGTAATTCTGCCGAAATCTCAAGTTCTTCAAGGTTTGCCCGACCAGATTCGAATCGCGCAGAACCATCACCTCAAAAAGCTCGACTTCACCGCCTTCCAAAACGCCGTCGTTGAGTTTGAAATCGGCTTTTATTTCGAGTCCGGCTTCGGTTTTGACGTTAAGAATATTGGCAAGTTTTCCTTCGACGATCAAAAGGTCGTTGAATTCGATACGTTCCTGCGCATTCGGCGAGATTTTTTGCTCTTTGCCGCGAATGATGCCGAGCACATTGAGTTCGAGTTCGTGGTTGAGGTCGGCTTCGCTGAGAGTTTTGCCGATCAGCGGCGACCCCTGCAAAACCAGGAGTTCGGAAATATATTCGCGGATCTTATACTGCTCGGTCAGCGAATCTTCGCCGCCACGCGAGGGCAGCATTTTTCTGCCGATAAAGAGCATATAAAGCATCCCGACGGCAAACGTCAAAAACCCGACCGAGGTCAGCTCGAACATCGAATACGGCTCCATTCCGTAACGCTGCATCGCGCCCGAAACCGCCAGATTTGTCGAAGTTCCGATTAATGTGCAGCTTCCGCCGAGAATCGCGCCGAACGCAAGCGGCATCAGCAGTTTCGACGGCGGAATCTTCGCGCGTCCCGCCAAACCGATGACGACGGGCAAAAACATCGCGGTTGTCGTCGTGTTTTTCAGCACGGACGCGCTCACGGCAGCGACGATCATAATCAAAGCCGTCAGCACAAATTCGTTGTTGCCCGAAATCTTATAAAGCCTTCGCCCGATCAGATCAACCAGACCGGTTTTAATCAGTCCGCCGGTCAAAACAAAAAGTCCGGCAATTATGATAATAACGTTATCGCCGAAACCCGCGAGACCTTCGTTGACGTTCAAAACATTCGTCAGCACGAGCCCGATGACGAGCAAAATCCCGACGACATCCACCGGAATTTTTTCCGTCCCGAACAAAATCAGCGCGACCAGTAATAAACCTAATGTGATGCTAATTTCTACGGACATTTTGAAAAGGATAACGGAATTTTACGAGTTTGGAAAGTGAAACTTTTTTCTTGTGTCAACGGCTTGAAGTGAGAAGACTTTTTAACGGAAACATAACGTATGATCAAAAAAACAAACAACTGGCAAGATTTTGATGATATGATTGCTTTTTTGCCCGATCTGGTATCTTTCGTAAAGACTCATTGCCTTTATTTTGCTGCATTTATTTTGAAAAGTTGTCTAATCAAAAACTGTTATGAAAAAATTGAACGTCGCGATGATTGGCTACAAATTTATGGGTAAAGTGCACAGCAACGCGTGGCGGCAGGTGAGCCGCTTTTTCGAAACTCCGTTTGCGCCGGTGATGAAAGTTATCTGCGGGCGCAGTGAGGAAAGTGTTAAAAAGGCAGCCGGTATTTACGGATGGGAAGAGTATTCAACTTCATGGGAGCAGGTTGTCAGTCGAAAAGATATTGATGTTATTGACATTTGTACTTCCGGCGAAACACATATGCCGATTGCAATCGCGGCGGCTGAAGCGGGAAAAGTAGTCTTTTGTGAAAAACCGCTGGCAAATACGCTCGCCGAAGCCGAACAGATGCTCGCCGCCGTTCGCGCCAATAATGTTCTGCATATGCTCTGTCATAATTATCGCCGCGCTCCGGCGGTTGCCCTGGCGCGACAATTAATAGATGAGGGACGCATTGGAAAGATTTATCATTATCGCGGCAGTTACCTGCAGGATTGGATCGTCAATCCT
>JBDTZT010000468.1:0-4067 GCA_040005005.1 Actinomycetota bacterium | reverse complement strand
TACGTATGTTTCAATGTTTGTTTGGAATTTGTTTCGTGGGACGATTTAGTTAAAAGGTTGGGATGATAAAAACTGCTTACCGGAATATAGTGTATAACATTTGCCCGGAGTTTGTCTAGATTGTTTAAATATTTTATTTTTGTTTAAACTTATGAAAAATTTATTTTTTATAGCTTGCCGCAAGCACATCATTGCGGCGCGGAAAATGCAGAATTATGCCTAAAATTCCGAGGGCCGACCACGCGAAAAAATACTGATACGAAAAAGCAAATGCCAGAACAATTCCGAGCAGCGAAATCGCTTCGCAAAAGGCACAGGCGAGAATCAAACCGGTCTGGATGTAAGCGATTTTTTGTTCGGTAATCCCTTGCTCATACGAACGCTTTTTCATAATGAAAGAAAGCGCGAAATTGGCGATTGCCAAAGCTGCAAAAGCAATAATCAGCACGGCGTTTTCGCCAAGTAAGGGTTTATTGAAATCAAATCTGAGAATTTCCGGCTTTGAGAAAAAAATAATAACCAAAAACATAAATTGCGAAGAGAGAAGCGCCGCCCAGATGATTGCCAATGTTCGATAGGCTTGTTCGGGATTTATTTTTTGATTCATATTTTACCTCAATTTTTAGATCAATTTTTGATAAACACAATCTATCGTAAATAGATTATTCTGACAATTCGGCAACAGTTTATTCAGTTTTGCTGATGCGTTTCGTTCGCCTATTTTTTGCTCCTTCAAGTCTGAGCACGTCGCCCGGCGCACATTCGAGCACCACGCAGATTTTCTCCAAAGTAGCGAAGTTAATGCCCAATGCTTTACCCTTTTTAAGCCGCCATAAGGTTGTGTGGCTGATGCCTGTCTGTTTCGACAACCAATAAAAAGAACGCCCGCGTTCTTTGAGCAGTGCATCAATCCGAACTTCAATAATCATAAACCCAATTTCCTGCTAATATATCTTTTATGTGAAGCATATTTTATAAGCAAAATATATTGCATATTTGACATATAGTCAATAAACGGCGTATTCTTACAGGGTAAAGAACATAGCTACTCTTTTCTCAGGTTTCTCTGGAATCAGCCGGACCTAACTGAAATTCACAGCTACTTTTGCAGAGAAAGATAATGAACAATCTTAGTATTTCAGAACGCCGGAACGGTTCCGTTACCGTGTTGGATTTGCAAGGCAATATAAGACTCGGGGAAGGCAATATCGAACTTCATAATGTTCTTCGTTTTCTGGTTGAAAAAGGCGAAAGACGCGTCCTGCTCAATCTGGCCGGAGTTACTTATATAGATTCGAGCGGGTTAGGCGAATTGGTGGCGGGTTATACCACTCTGCAAAAACATAACGGCGAATTGAAACTTCTTCATTTAACAGTGCGGGTTCGGGAATTGATGGTGATCACAAAACTTTTAACGGTTTTTGATGTTTATGAAGACGAAACGGAAGCCGTCAATAGTTTTCAGGAAGATTCCCCAAATGTCGAAACCGAGCCGGAAGCTGTTATCACCGGAAAGCTGGATAATTCATTAGTCGCTTAACAAGAGCAGTTTTATAGAAGGAGACGCTCGTGTTAATAGGAAAATTGCTCGTTAATGAAAATCTGCTCAATGCCGAATTTGCTCTGAATCAAGCGAATAGTGACAATATAATTAAACTTTGCCGGGCATATCTTTTAGTCCTGAACGAATACCGCGATGAACTTTATAAACTTCGCGGGACGCCGGAAATCAATCTTCAGCAATCATCCTTGCTGGCACGAGAACTCACAGAACTGGTTAGAAAAGCAATTCGTTCAGCCTTAGAAATCACTACCCGCGAACGTAATCTGACTGAAAACTTGCTTGAATCTTTTACATCCATCGGCGGCTATGAAGCGGTCGAAACATTTAACCAATTGAAATATAAAGGTTTTAATAACTGGGAAATGCGGGCGAGCGGAATTCGCTTGAAAGATAATGCCGAAAGTGAAAAAAAATTGACTATTGAGGAAGCGGTTGAAACGACAAGTCTGCTTCGTCGAGAGGCCTACTTGGAACAGAAAATTACGTTTTTCAGATCGCCGGTAAAAGTGTCGGCAACTTTAAATAACACATTTTGAGGAAATATAAATGAGTCAAGCAGTCAAGAGTTACGCGCCGGCAAAATGTGCCTGGTGCAGCGGAACGGGAAAGTGGCAAGTCGCACCGGGAAATATTGCTTCCTGTATCGTCTGCGGCGGAAAAGGACAAGTTTCAGTGACGCAGCCGACATCGCATTGTGAGCAATGCGAAGGGCGCGGAAGAGGCAATACGATCAGTCCGTGTCTGACCTGTGCCGGAACCGGTTGGTCAACCTATCTCAGCAGCAATAGTAGATCTCAAAAATAAGTAATTTGTTTATGAAGCACAACGCAAAAATTAAAGTAATCAAAAAGAACGAAATAATAACTATAAAACCACCGATTATGACCGAGGAAAATCTCAAACAGACGGCAACGCGGGAACAGGCTTTGACAGTTTCCGATTGGGTGAATGAGTTTCAAACTCGTCGCGGTGAAGAAATAAAACAGTCATATAACAACCTTTTTATCCAACGTCTTCAAACAATATAATTTAATCCGTCGCCTCCAATTCTTCTTCCAAAAGCTGACGTTCATATAAATTGGCGTATTCGCCTCCGAGTTTTAACAATTCGTCGTGCGTTCCGCGCTCGATAATGCGCCCGTCGTGGAGAACGCAAATCAAATCGGCATCGCGGATGGTCGAAATGCGGTGCGAAACGATTAAAGTCGTGCGGTTGGTTCGCACATCGCGCAAACCGTGAAGAATTTTTTCTTCGGTGTAAGTATCAACCGCCGAAAGCGAATCGTCCAAAATCAAAATTCGCGGATCGCGCATCACGGCGCGGGCAATCGCCGTCCGCTGTTTTTGTCCGCCCGACAGCGTAATGCCGCGTTCGCCGACGCGTTGTTCGTATTTATACTCAAACTCCTCGATGTCGTCGGCTAGACCGGCAATTTCCGCCGCTTTTTCAACCGTCATTTGGCCGTTGCCGTTATTACTTTCGACTTTCGACTCTCGACTCTCGACTCCGAACGCAATATTCCCGGCGATACTGTCCGAAAAAAGAAAAGTTTCCTGCGGAACAAAACCGATTGATTTGCGGAGTTGTGCGAGTTTGTAATGACGAATCGAAATTCCGTCAATCAAAACCGTTCCTTCGGGCGCGTCGAGAAGGCGCGGAACAAGCGTCATGAGCGTTGATTTTCCGCTTCCGGTTTTGCCTACCAAAGCAACGGTTTTGCCTTGCTCAATCGTCAAATCAATATCTTCTAAGACAGGTTTCCCGTTGTAGGCAAACGTCAGATTTTTGAACTCGATTTTGCCTTTAATTGCCGGCTGCTGTTTGGCTTCCGCGTTGTCTTCGATGGTCGGAACGGTTTCCAGAATCGCGTTAAATCGTTTCAGACTTGCCGTTCCGCGCTGGTACAAATTGACGACGTAGCCGAGCGCGATAAGATACCAAATCATCTTTTGCAGATAGAGAATAAACGCCGTAAAATCGCCCGCCGTAATTTCGCCGCGCACCGCCATCGGCACGCCGACGGCAACGATAATGACAAATCCCAAGCCGATAAAGAAAAATAAAAGCGGACGCATCGCCGCCGCGTATTTCACCAGACGCAAATTTTGCGCGGCGTATTCACGGTTAAGTTCCTGAAATTTTTCGACTTCGGCATCTTCTTGGGCGTAGGCGCGGACGACGCGGACACCCGAAAGATTTTCCTGCGCCCGTGCCGTAATTCCCGAAAAATATTCCTGAATTTTCTCGAAACGAATGTGAATTTGTTCACCGAGATATTTGACCGTCAACGAAACAAGCGGCATCGGAATCAGCATCAGAAGCGTGAGCTTGACGCTGACATTGAGCATAATCGGCAGGACAATTATCAGTGCAAAAATCGCCTGAAACGAATATAAAATCATTGGTCCGACGATTTGCCGGATCGCGCCCAAATCGTTTGTCGCCCGCGCCATCAGATCGCCGACGCGGTAATTGTAGAAAAAATCGAGCGGCTGATGAACG
>JBDTZT010000021.1:0-13857 GCA_040005005.1 Actinomycetota bacterium | reverse complement strand
ATGGCGGCGATGGTCGTCGTCGAGCAGAAACACCGAAATCGGTGCGCGTTCAGCATCAAAATTTGCTAATCCGAATTTGATTAACAAACTGCGAAAAATTCCCATAATTCACCAAAACTCTTATACAGAAAGAGTTAATATAACACACGCCGCCGACACAAAAAACAATTCAGACATTTTTTTCGTCCGATGTGAATTTTTTGTTAACTGTTAAGTCCTGTATTTTCAGTAACTTCATTTTTTCGGCTTTTTTAAACTTCGCCAAAGTCCGATGTTTATTGAGTTTTAAAACATAAAAAAAAACTTGTATTACATTTTTTCAGTGCTATAATCCAAAAACAGCTTCAGTATTAAATGAAACTCGTCTCCACAAGAAAGAAGTAAGGTCTTATTAGGTTATAACTAAAATTTAGAATTTGGATGCCGCCAGAAAAAGCCAAAATTCATCCGCTTTTTGCCGTTCCGAACACGGCTCAAAATGCTCCTGAGCGCGATTATTACGACGCGCCCGAAATCGGCGACGAGCCTGAAGTTTGTCCGAAATGCTACGGTTCGGGAATGGAAGTCGTGCCGGGCAAAGGCGCGCGCAAATGCGAATGCCGCAAGCAAAACTCGCACACCAATCTTTTAGATAAAACGCGGATTCCGAAACGCTATTTGGATTGTCATTTCCATAGTTACCGCGCCATGAATCCGAGTCAGGAACGCGCTTTCAAATATGCATCGAAGCTGACGATGGAATATCCGGCGGTCGAACGCGGACTGCTTTTTATGGGAACGGTCGGCGTCGGCAAAACGCACCTCGCAGTTTCAATTTTGAAAGGTTTGACCGAACGCGGATTTAATTGTTTATTTTACGAATCAGGTTCGCTACTCAAGGAAATTCAGAATTCCTACAACACCAGCACGCAAACTTCGGAGCTGAAAGTTCTCGCGCCGATTCTCGAAGCGGAAATTCTGGTGCTGGACGAAATCGGCGCGACCAAACCGAGCGAATGGGTGCGCGATACGATGGCGAATATTGTCAACACGCGCTATAACGACAAGAAACTAACAATTATTACGACGAATTACCTGGACGAAAAACGCATTGAACGCGAAGAAACTCTCGAAGAAAGAATCGGCGTTCGTCTGCGTTCACGCCTGTTTGAAATGTGCAAAACGGTTGCTATCGGTGGTGAAGATTTCCGCCGCACTTTTGACCAGGTTACGCAAATCAAGAAAAGATAAATTAGCTACGAAATATCGCGAAAAAACACGATAGAAATTTATTTGTTTTTTCGTGTTTTTTGTGTTTTTTTTGCGGCTAACTTGTTTTTTGAGTTTGAAGTTTCGGCTTTTGTTTCGCATTGTAAATTCTGTAAAAGAGCAAAACCGCTAAAACCATTCCGAATAACGCCGGATAAAATACGTCAGATTTGACGATCATCCAAAAATGAATCACGCCGAGGATTGCGATTAAATAAGACAATTTGTGAAGCCGCGTCCAATTTTTTCCGCCGAGCCGTTTAATCATTCCGTTCGTTGAAGTGACGGCGAGCGGAATCAGCAGAAAAAACGCGAACATTCCGATGGCGATAAACGGACGCTGCCAAACGTCGCTGATAATCGCCGGAATACTCAAAGATTTGTCGAAAATGCTGTAAGTAATGAGATGCAAAAAGCCGTAAAAGAAAGCGTAAAGTCCCAGCATCCGACGAAATTTAACGAGACTATTCCAACCGAAATATTTACGAAGCGGCGTCACCGAAAGCGTAATTAATAAAAAACTAAGCGTCAGAATACCGGTCGTGCGAAGAAAAAACTCAACCGGATTCGCGCCCAAATTTCCGCGCCAAGCGTCAAATCCAAGCAAGGCAAGCGGCACCAGTGCGTTGATAAAAAGTAAGATTTTATTGAATTTTATATCCGTCATTTTGGTCTTTGGTCTTCGTCTTTTGGTTTTCGTTTTTTACAAATCCCGAAAACCAAAAGACGAAGACCCTTTTTTCGTTAGAAAAACTTTTTCAAATCCATTCCTTCGTAAAGCGGCGCCACATCATCGGCGTAACCGTTGAACATTAAAGTTTCGCGCTTCGTGTATTCGCCGATTCGCTGCTCTTTCGCCTGCGACCAGCGCGGATGATTGACGTTTGGATTGACGTTTGAATAAAATCCGTATTCGTCGCGGGCAGCAATGTTCCAGGTTGTCGCCGGTTCTACTTCGGTCAGCGTAATTTTGACGATTGATTTGATGCTCTTAAAACCATATTTCCAGGGAACGACCAGACGAATCGGCGCACCGTTTTGATTCGGTATCTGTTTGCCGTAAAGTCCGGTTGCCAGAATAGTTAAAGGATGAAGTGCTTCGTCAAGCCGTAAACCTTCAACGTATGGCAAATCAATTCCCGCCGAAAAAGATGACTGCATTCCGTTTTTGCCTTCGGGCAATTTCACATTCGGATTTGAGATCCGTGCGCCGCCGTAAAATGTTTCAAACGCGACATATTTTGCGTTGCTCAAAGGTTCAACCGCGTCCAAAATCTTCTTCAGCGGAAAACCGACCCAAGGAATGACCATTGACCAGCCTTCGACACAGCGGAAACGATAAATTCGTTCTTCCTGCTCAAATTTTAGAAGTTCTTCGATATCGAAAACCCTTGGTTTTTGAACCAGTCCGCCGACTTCGACCGTCCACGGGCGCGTGACAAAATCTTGGGCTTTTCGCGCTACAGAAGTCTTGCTCGTCGAAAACTCGTAATAATTGTTGTAATTAGTAATTTCTTCAAAAGAATTCGGTTTATCTTTGATTTTAAAGTCGGTCGGTTGTTTAATATCTTTAATTTCCGCCGTCACAATATCTTTCAGCGGCGGCGGATTGAAAAAGCGATAAGTCAAACCCGTTGCCAGCGTTGTTCCGGCCAGCAATCCGGCCCGAATAAAATTGCGCCGGTTGAGATAAACGCCTTCGGGTGTGATTTCGCTTGATTTTATGTCGTTTGATGCCATCTGTTTATTTAATCGCAATACAAAAATTTGAAACGCTACAAATTCAATCTTAGGCTTTCGTTCCGCTTTGTTCAAAATGTTTTTTGACCGCCGGCGAAATCGTCCGCGCTATTTTTAAGTTTTCGGTTTCGTCCAAATCCGAGACAACGAAAACACCGAATTTATCGGTTGAAAAACACGCAACCCGCAAATCTTCAAGCGATTGACAAGAAATCGCGTCGCTGTTTTCGATTTGCGTGCCGTCTTCGCGTTTTGCGACCAAAACCGAAATCACACGTTCTTGATACTTCAAGACAACGTGCGCGAAACGTCGGCCGTTGATGATGCACGAATGTGCTTCGAGCAATTTCACTTTGTCGCCGAAAACTTCTTTCAAAGGCTCGAAAACGGCTTTGTCCAAATCTTTGTTGAAATTGCCGTATTTTTTCGCCGCTTCGTCCAGCGTTATCGGCTTTTCCTTTAAGCTAAACTTTAAAGCGCAATGTTGATGGTCGCTAAGCGCGTCCTGCTCCATTTCAACAAACGAAGCGCGATAAATCAGCAAAGAATTTTGTTCGTCTGCCGTAATTGTATTCGCCTGATTCGGCGTTGGCGGATTCAAATGGGCAATTTCACTTGAATTTGCGATGCGCCCGAACTTCCAGACCAAACCAATCATTGCCGATAAAACCAAAACCGCCAAAACGCCCGCTAAAACAGGATTCGTGCCGATAAAATTCGCAAAACTCCAACGGCTTTGTTTCGCCAAATATTTTTCGCGTAAATCATTAGTTAAACGGGCGGCAAAATTTGCATTTAACTGACTCTGAGGCGCATTTTTGACCGCGCTGCGCAGATGTTCCCGTAGTTCACGGCGCGCGGCGAGTTCGCGGCGGCAATCAACGCAGTTTTCCAGATGCCGCAAAATCTCGTGATTTGTTTCGACGAGCAATTCGTTGCTCAAATATGAGTCGGCTATTTCTCTAAAATCCTTACAATTCATAGCTTTAATAATTTGATGCTTCCTCGGCATCCTTAAATCCGTAATTTTTCGCGTAAACGGCTAATTCCGCCCGCAACAATTTGCGTCCGCGATGCAGCCGCGACATCACCGTCCCGATTGGAATCTGCAAAATATCGGCGATTTCGCGGTAAGCAAAGTCTTCAACATCTGCCATCACGACGACTTTCCGGAATTGAGCGGGAATTTTTCCAAGCGCAATCAAAACTTCCTCATCCGTCACGTTTTGCGGTATCGAAGGTTCAAAGGCAACCGTTTCGGCAATTATTTCTTCGGTGTCGGCGACGAGTTTTAATTGTCCGAGTTTGCGCCACCGTTTGTGATTGAGGTTATCCATAATCTTCATCAGCCAGGCGCGGCAGTTCGTTCCGCGTTCGTATCGGTGAAACGAATTTAAGGCTTGCGCGAAGGTTTCCTGCACCAAATCTTCGGCTTCCGTTTCATTTCCGACCAACCAACGCGCTGTGCGGTAAAGACTTTCCATCCAGGGCAACGCCTCGTTTTCAAAATCTTCCCAATCGCTTTTTTTATTACTTTTGCCAAAACCAAACATTTACGTAAAATTTGCCCCGCTTGAAATTTGTTCCAACTGTTTATACCAAAATCACCAAATTTTATTTCCCGGCGGCGGAAAAAACTAAAGAAATAACTTTTTTGAGACAACAAAAGCAGATTCTCTTAATTTTTTTTTCCATTTTCCCAAAAAACGGTTATAATTTGCGAGATATAAATCTATTCTCGGACGTTGAAATAAAAAATGCTTTTAGTTAATGAAATTCTTCATAATCGTTACCGCATTCTTCGCCAGCTCGGACACGGCGGAATGGGCGCGGTTTATGAAGCACACGACAGCGTCTTCGACACGACCTGTGCGCTCAAGGAAATAATGATCGCGGTAAATCCTCAAAACCCGAAACAGCACGAATTGATTCTTCGCGCATTTGAGCGCGAAGCGAAAATTCTCGCCAAAATCAAACACGAAGCCGTGCCGCACGTCCGCGATTATTTTACCGATACAAATCGCCAGTTTCTGGTCATGGAACTCGTCGAAGGAAAAGATTTGGGCGGTCTTCTCGAAGAACGTCAAACGCCTTTTCCGCTCGAAGATGTTCTGCGCTGGATGGAACAATTACTTGACGGACTCGATTATCTTCACACGCAGAATCCACCGATCTATCACCGCGATTTGAAACCGCAAAATTTGAAGATCACGCCGCGCGGCAAAATCAAACTGCTCGATTTCGGCATTGCCAAAGGCGGCTCGGAACCGCCGAATTCAACGACGATTAACAATCAAACATTTGTTGCCGCAACTCTCAATTATTCGCCGATCGAACAGATTTTCCGCGTTCTCGATCCGGTTTTCCGCGAAGTTCTGACGCAGCGATTTGAATCGAAAATCAAAACCGTGATGGAGCAAAATGCCGATGCGCGAAGCGATCTTTATGCACTCGGCGCGACGACTTATCATCTTTTGACGGGAGTTTTGCCGATTGACTCGCTGAAAAGAATGCTCGAAGTTTGGTCAAACAAACCCGACCCGCTGGATAATCCGACCCGCTTGAACAACCGGATTCCGCCGGAAATATCGACTTTTTTATTGAAATCAATGGAGGTTGACCACGACAAACGATTTGTTTCGGCCCTCGAAATGCAGCAGGCTTTGCATGAGACGCTTGCCAAAATCAAAGCCCGCGAAGCAAATCAGATGGAAAACACGCTCGAGCTTTCAAATCAAAATTCCTGGCTGTCTGAGCAAGAGCGTCTGCGCCAGATCGAAGCCCAGAGACAACAGCAAACGCATCTCGGCGGCGGAAACATTCAAGACGCGGCGACTCAGCAAATATCTGTCCAGCAATTAAACCCTGAAGCGCCGCGCCCGATTTCTGAACAGACGATTCAAAGAACCGACGGAGTCGGCTACACACAGCCTTTTATACCACTGACCAACGACGCTCCGCAAAATCCAAACAGTCCGTTTAATACGGGCGGAAGTGTACCGTTTACGACAGGCGACAATCAATATCATACCGGCGGCACTCAACCGCCAACCGAAATGGTCAATTTAGCGGGAGTGTCAACCGGCGGTTCGCTGCCACCGAACAATCCGGGTTCAACCGGCGGCGCGTTTTATTCAAATAATCCGATTTCGCCTAATCCGGCGTATCTGCAAAACCAAGACCTCGGCGGACAAAAAAAATCGCGGAAGATACTGTGGATTTTGCCTGTTTTGGCCTTGTTATTTTTAGGTTTGGCAGGCGCGGGCGCGGGTTTTTGGTTATGGCAGCAATCAAACGGCGGAGAAACAGTAGATACGAACACAAATCAATCTCCGACTTCAACGGCAACAACGACGGCAACGCCGAAACCTTCAATGGAACCAACCTCAAATAGCAACGGAAGTTCGGGAATCGGCGCCACGCCAACGATCACGCCGGTCACGAAACCAACAAATCAGGTAAAGCCAAATCTGCCGCAAACGCCTTTGCAGCCGGCACCAAATCGGCAAAAAGAACCAAATGCACGTCCGAAGAAAAAGGTTTCGGTTGACGATATTATCAATGATACTGAATAGATTTTGGCGTTTGGAGTCCAAAAATCAGACTGTCTTTCGTTCACACAAATGACCGCCTGATTTTTTTCAGACTTGTTCTTAACTGCTTAAAATCTATTGCAATAAAACCTTTTCACTGATAAAATTCGCGTAACAAATGTTAATTATTTTTGCGTATAAAAAAGGAGAATAAATGAAAGTTCGGGTATCTTCTCAGGTGAAGCGGAACCGTTTGCTGCTGATTGTTGCTTTTGCGCTGATTTCTTCAGCTTTTTCGCTCGGTGTCGCGTGGAATCCCGCCGGAGCGCAGTCAAAATTAACCCTGGCCGACGTGCTGACCGGATTAAAGTCCACCAAAGTCACGTTAACTCAACGAAACACACTTTTGACGAACGCCGTTTGGAAACGTGGCGTAACATTTGCGCTGACGGCTGAAATTGAAAAAGAATTGCGGGCAACGGGCGCCAATAATACGCTGATTGACGCAATCCGGGAAAATGGTCCGGCCGTTATTACAACTGTTACACCAAGAACCAATGTTAAAGCGAGTGCGCTCTTTCAAAACCTTTGGGTTGATTATGGCGTAACGGAAGGCGGACAACTCGGAATGCGAATTCACGTCAAATTTACGGCTTACAAAATGAAAAATCTTGATTCGTATCTCGCCATTTATTTTCTGGACAAAGACGGCACTACGCTGAAAGATAATAACGGGAAATTTAACAGTTCTTCCGGTGACGTTGCCGTCTATAAAGAATTGATTCCGGAATATGACCCTAAAGATTATGGTGATTTGGCGGTTTTTATGCCGTATTCCGAATTAGATTTGTCAGATGGCAACTGGGATTTGAAGATGGACGTCAAGTTAATTTACAAAGCCGGCGGCTTGATTCAAGATTTGACGAAAGAAGCATTTAACTATAAAAAAGGTGATTCCGTCAATAAAAAATCAGATTCGGTAACTGCCAAGGTAAACCGGGTTTGGGTTGATTACGATATCACGGACGAGGGTCGAAGAGGAATGCGGATTCACGTCAGTTTTGAAGTTAACGGACTTAAAGGCGTTGATTCGCTGATCGTCGCCCGCGTGCAAAAAACAAACGGAGATTATCTTCTAAACAATAGGTCCGATTTTTCAAATGATAGTGGTCAGCTGCAAACAAGTTTCACTATGAAACCCGGATTTGACCCTGCGGTCTATAAAGACGCCGATTTGTTTTTGCCGTATGATGAAATCAAAATAGCGAAAGGGGTTTGGAATTTAAAACTCGATATTGATATTAGTTATGCAGATGGCGAGCTTATTCAACATCTTGACTTCCACGACTTTAAATTTACACAACCTTAATTCTACCGACTTAAAAAAAGGCTGAAGGTTCATTCACAATTAACTTTCAGCCTTTAAATTTCCCATTCAAAATTCCGCCTCAATGTTTGCAAATAGAGGTTGAGAGTTTTGTAACAAAATTCTTTCTTTACTGACAATCTTTATCTCGGACAGCAAATTCACGCATTTGCTAATCCCTTAAGACGCTTTCAATAAATCAATTCTACAGTCTGGCTCATTTCAAACGTGACATCGAAGATTATGACCAAGCAATTACGGCGAAGTAATTCGCCTCTATCCGAAATTCGGTGCCGCCTGCATCACTCGCGCCGTTGTTTATATTGAGCTGAAGATTTTTTTTTGGCGGCGGTTGACGATACAACTAACGCAATTCGTCTAAAAATCTTGCGCCGGTTTATGACAAACTCGGCATCATTGCTTTAGCCGACGCCGATCGCCGAAGAAAGCAACCACTCGATAAGGCGTAAATTGTTGCCAATTTAGCGGTTTAAAATAAAAAAGCGCAAGCAAATCAAAATTTTGAAGTCAGTTTGCACTTTTTTAACAACTAAATATTTGACTTATGACCTGTTAAATATCCATACTTTAAAAAACCCCTTTTTTCAGACACGGATAGCCACAAAGAAATGCTTGAGAAGAATACAATTTTACAAGATCGCTACCAAATCATTCGCCAACTCGGACACGGCGGAATGGGAACTGTTTATGAAGCAAAAGACGCAAAACGATTTGGTAAACTTGTCGCGCTTAAAGAAATTTTATTCGACCTCAAGGTAACTTCAAATCCGAAAGAGCAGAAAGTTGTCCGCCGCGCTTTTGAACGTGAAGCAAAAATTTTGACGCAGCTCGAACACGAAGCTTTTCCGCAAGTCATTGATTATTTTGTCGAAGACGACCGTCAATTTCTGGTCATGGAATTGATTCAGGGCAAGGATTTGGGCGAATTGCTGAAAAAACGCAAAACGCCTTTTGAACTTGAAGATATTTTAAAATGGGCTGATCAATTGCTCGACGCGCTTGATTATCTGCACACGCTCGCGCCGCCGACCATTCACCGCGACATCAAACCGCAAAATCTAAAGTTAAACTCACGCGGCAAAATCAAACTGCTTGATTTCGGCATTGCCAAAGGCATTGATTTGCAATCAAATATGACGATCACCAATCAAACATTTGTCGCGGCAACTCTGCATTATTCGCCGTTTGAACAAATTTTTCGGGTGCTTGATCCTTCATTTCAAGACGCGCTCAAACCATTTTACGGCGAACAAATGGCGGCGATTGCCAAGCAAACCGCCGATGCCCGAAGCGATATTTACGCGCTCGGTGCAACGCTTTATCATTTAATGACAATGCAGCTTCCGTTTGATTCGTTAAAAAGAACGCTTGAAATTTGGGCGGGAAACGCCGATCCATTACCTAATCCGCAGGTTATCAATCCGAATATTCCGTCGGAAATTTCCGATTGGCTGCTCAAAGCAATAGAAGTTGCCCGCGAAAATCGTTTTGAATCGGCGGAGGAAATGCAAACGGAATTACGCGAGGCGATGAATGGCGAGAAAATTCGTGAAGAATCAACCCGCAAGCTGAAATGGCTCAGGGAACAAGAAATTTTACGGCTCGAACGCGAAGCCCTGACGGCCGAACGAAAAAAACTCGAAGCAGAGCGGCTCCGCTATGCCGAACTCGATAATCAACCGCTCAATGATGCACAAACTTTGCGCGATTTGGTCGAACCTTTGGAAAAGACGGATGAAAAAAGTTACGAAACAAATATTTCATTTTCAAAATCTGTGATTACACAGCCGTCGGCAACAAAAAGTTCTATAAAAAAAGCAAATAAATCTGTCAAAAAAACGAAAAAGGTTGTCGAAAAAGCGGATGAATTGCCTGAATATACGGCAGTTGCGGATGAAAAACCGTCTGACTTTACGGCGACTTCGTATTTACTCGGAGTTGATCTCGGAGATAAAGAAATTGCCCCGCAACACGAAGAAACTGTCAAACAATCCGTGCCGCCGCCAACTGCCGTAAAAGCGGTTTGGCTTTTTCCGCTTGTCATCGGAGCTTTTATTTTGTCCGGCGGAATGGTTTGGGGAATTCTGTGGCTTGCCGGACTAGCTCAAATACCCGAAACGGGCGTCAATGCCGATAAATCCATAACGACCCGCACGAGTGTCGTCACGGAAACCTCCCCGAACCCAACGCCGGAAATTATACCGACGCTGACACCGGAAACAGTAAATGCCAATCAATCCGAGTCAAATACCTCGTTCGGCGCAATCGCGCCTGATCAATCCGAGTCAGACACTTCACTCAGCACGGTTGAAACGCCGACAGAGCGCATTTCTCAAAATAAATCAACGCTTAATCCCGAAACACCGCGTTTGACACCGCCGGCCGCGCGTCAAATACCGCAACCGCAAATGGTGAATAAAATGCGCTCGCAGCCGACCAAAACCCGGTCGCCGAAAACTAATCCCGATTGTATTTTTAATAATGATTGTAAGTAATCTGCGCCGACAATGTTTTACGGAAGAAATTCGGTTATGATAGAGTCATCTAAAATTCAAATTATTTTTGGGAAAAAGGTTTTGAATATTCAGCTACTTATCGGAAAAACAGTGAAAATAAGTCTTCTCGCCGCTTTATTCTGTTCAATGATTTTGGCGGCGCGGCAGACGGCTTACGCGCAAGAAGCACTAACCTTGTCAAAGATTCTGACCGGATTGCAATCAAACACCAGCAAGATGACGGTCGCGCAAAAAAACGCTTTTATCATCAAACGAGTCGAACAGCTCGGCGTAACTTTTCCGCTGACTCCTGAATTTGAAAATGAACTCCGGAATGCGGGCGCAAACAATGAATTGATCGAAGCGATTCGCCGTAAAGCGCCGCCAATTCCGAAATCTCCGACCGTTCCCAAACAAAATGTTGACACGACCCCAAAAGTAATCGTGCCGCCGCCAACCATCCCGACTGCCGATAATTCATTCTTTGCCAAGCGCGGCAACGAATACTTGTCGAAAGGCGAATACGAACTGGCAATTCAGGATTTTAAAAAGGCCATCCAGCTAAATTCGCAGGATGCCCAAGTCTTTTTTGACCGCGGCATTGCCTATTATTATCTGGGTGATTCCGACCTTGCTTTTGAAGATTATCGCACGGCGGTCAGGCTCAGCCCCGATTTAGCGTCGAGACCCGATATGCTCTGTCTGCTTTTTGATGCGGCCAAAGATTCTTTCGAAAAGGGCGTTGAAAATTGCACCCAAACCATTTCGCTGTTCCCGAATTTCAGTTTAGGTTACTATAAACGCGGCGATGTGTATCGTCTGAAAAACGATTATGACCGGGCGATTGCCGATTACGGTAAAGCCATCGAAATTAATTCAAAATTTTTGAACGCTTTTCTTAATCGCGGTATCACCTATAATTCGAAAGGCGATTACGATAGTGCGATTGCTGATTTCGATCGCATTATCGAAGCCAAGCCGAACGATGCCGAGGCTTATAACAACCGCGGCTTTGCTTACAAAAGTAAACGTGAATATAAACGCGCACTGGCCGATTACAACAAAGCCGTCGAGCTGAATCCGACCTTAGATTCCGCTTATTTTAATCGCGGGAAATTTTATGATGCGACGAACGACTACGCCCGGGCGATCGCCGATTATGACAAAGCGATTGAATTAAACCCGAAAAACGCGGCGGCTTTTATCAGCCGTGCCGATACCAATAACAATAAAAAGGATTTTGACCGCGCCCTTGAAGATTACGGCAAAGCGGTCGAACTCGACCCGAAATATGCCGATGGATTTTACAAACGCGGCGACATTTACTATAACATCAAAAAAGACCCCGAACTGGCGTTTGCCGATTACAGCAAGACAATTGAACTCAATCCGAATATTGCCGATGCGTATCTCAAACGCGGGAATATTTATCTTGCCAATAAAGAAGATTATGACCGGGCAATTGCCGATTACAGCAAAGCGATTGAGTTAAATCCCAAAGATGCTTCCGCCTACAACAATCGCGGACTTGCCTACAACAATAAAAAAGATTATGACAACGCGATTGCCGATTTTAATAAAACGATTGAACTCAATCCGAAATATACCGATGTTTATTACAATCGCGGACTTGCTTACAATGTTAAAAAAGAATCCGACCGCGCCTTTGCCGATTTTAACAAAGCGATTGATTTAAACGAAAAAAATGCCGGCGCGTATCTTAATCGCGGTGATATTTACTATAATGTTAAAAAAGATTACGACCGCGCTATTTCAGATTACGGGAAAGCGATTGAACTCAGCCCGGCTTTTGTTGCCGCTTACAATAATCGCGGTAATGCTTATGAAAATAAAGGTAATTATGACCGCGCAATTTCAGATTTTCGCAAGGCTTTACAGATAAATCCCAACTATGAAGAGGCGAAAAGTAACCTCATTAGAGTTTTGAGCAAAAAGAATCAGTAAATTAATCAGTCCGTTGCGCGATCGCCAACACTTTTCTCATTTATCATTTAAAAGCCAACAAATACGCACGATTTTAGTTTCTGTTTTAGCTTTTTTCCAACATTATTTTTGACGCTTTTACTAACTTTCTTAAAGGTTGAAAAATTTTGTTTAAAATTTTTCAACAAACCTCTTCCATTTTTCGCTAAAATTGTTATAATGTATCCGACGAACAGTTTTTTTCCTCGTTCGTTGATCCCCCTGTATGCTTACAACAAATCAAATTTTACAACAAGGTCGCTATCGTATTATCAGCCAACTCGGGCAGAACGGAATAGGTTTTGGTTACGAAGCGTTCGACACTGTTCTCGAAGCAAATGTTTTGCTCAAGGAAATCCGCGAGAATCTCGGCAAAGTTACCACTTCCGCACAACTGGAAGCACGCAAACTCGCTTTTGCCGACGAAGCCAAACGCTTGACCGGAATTAAACACGAATCGCTTTTGCAAGTTCAGGATTTTTTCTCGGAGATTGACCGGCATTATCTGGTGACGGAATATATTGACGGAAACACTTTGGGCGAACTACTCGAAAAGAAAAACAGTCCGTTTCCGTTGGCTGATGTCGGAAACTGGGCTGACCGCTTGCTCGACGCGCTCAATTATCTGCACACGCTCACGCCGCCGATTTTTCACCGCCAAATTAAGCCTTCAAATATCAGACTGAGTTCAAACGGCAAAACGAAACTGCTGGTTTTCGGCATTGTCAAGAGCGCGGATGACAAAGCCGCTATGAACGGCGCGAATCAAACTCTCGATGCGGCAGTTTTACCTTATTTGCCGCTCGAACAAATTTGGGATGGACTCGATGCTGCCTCGCAAAAGGTAATCTTGACCAATTACGATGAAAAATCGGAAAAGATTTTGGAACAACCGATTGATGCGCGAAGCGATATTTACGCGCTCGCCGCGACGCTTTATCAATTGCTGACAGCGCGGATTCCGATTGATGCGCTGACGCGTTCGATTGATATTTTGGAAGGCAAATCCGACCCGCTGCAAAGCCCGAATCAACTTAATCCGTCCGTTCCGCGCGAAATTTCCGATGTTTTGATGAAAGCTTTGGAAATCAAGCGTGAAAATCGGTTTAGTTCGTCGGTCATTATGCGGCAGGTTTTACGAACAGCTTTTGTGCGCGTCAAAGAACGCGAAGCAAAAGAGGTCAACCAAGTAAAACCTGAAACGATAGCGCAAGTAAAACCTGATACGGTAACGCAAGTAAAACCTGATACGGTAACGCAAGTAAAACCTGAAACGATAGCGCAAGTAAAACCCGAAGAAGTCAAACAAATAAAACAGGAAGATGAGGCTGTGTTGGAAATTCCGTTGATGCAGCCAAATCCGGTTGCATCGCCACGTCCGCCTGTCGTCGTGCAAAAGAGTTTAGAAATCGAAGCTGAGCAAGCGCGTCAATTAAATTTTATTAAACAGCAATTGCGCGAGGCCGAAGAG
>JBDTZT010000467.1:0-4090 GCA_040005005.1 Actinomycetota bacterium | reverse complement strand
TTTCCGCCATTTTCGCCGAAACGGGCGCGGACGAATTATACGAAACCGCGCCGATCTTGCCTTGACCCAAATCAAGCACGATCATTGATTTTAAAACATCATCAACCTGCGATTGTTTGAACGAAAGATTTACTTCGGCATCGCCCGAAACGATTCCGCGCCGTTCGACGTAAGCGACGCCGTTTGAATACAAAATAACGCGGCGAATCGGCAATTGACCCGCCGCATTGTTTTCGGTTTTCGGCAGATTTTGATTGACCGACTTTACTTGTTTCGTCAACCTGACTTGCGCCGGAAGTGAAATTGAGCACACTAATATTAAAGAGAGAAAAAGTTTGATTCCCATTTTTTTAATTTCCTTTTTAGATTCTGATTTTATGAAAAACTTCTGCCTAAAAGATGTTGCAACTTTGGCAATTAGTTGCTTGACGCAAAAAAAGACGGACGAATCAATAACCAAATTCGTCCATCTTCGTTTATTTTTTCAACACTTTATAGTTTTTGCGTGTTGCTTTCTTTATCGGATTGTTTTTGATTTTCCTTGTCCTTTTCGGCTTTTTTCTTGAGATAATCGTCTTTCGCATCTTTACAGCCTTTTGAGATTTTTTCCTTGTCGCCCTTATTATCTTCGATATTCTTTTTGATGCTTTCGCGGGCGAAATCAATTGCGTATTCACGAATCTTTTTAGATACAAAATCTTCGTCGGGTTTTTTTGAATCGTTATTGAGCAAGTCGAGAAATTCGTCGCATTCGGCAACGCCGGTTTTCGCGCTGTCATTCGGGTTTGCCGAATTGCTCGATGATGACGAGCCGGAATTGTCCGAACTGCCGGTGGTTGCTTTCTGGATAAAACTGCAACCCAAGCCAACGGTTAAAATTATCAAAAAAGTAATTAAAATGGTAAATTTGTTTTTCATTTATCTTCTCCAAAATTTCGTCTTTGCACGCAAATTTTAGAGCAGTTTCGGTTTTTTTGAAAGTTGCCGAATCTAAAAATTGTTCTGATTTGTGTTTTTTCCGTCAAATTCGTAAATCACATAAAGATTTAAGGCGTTGTCTTTGATTTCGGCGCGAACGTCTTTGACATTTGCTTTGATATTTCCATTCGTCGCTGCAATCGGCAGATTGAGCGCGATTTGTTTTCCCTGCAGAACCTGAATCGGATTGACCCGGCTGTTCAAAGTTTTCTGGACAAGCGGCGTCACAATTCCGCCGAGCAGCGACGAAACGCCGTCAAGATTAACGGTTTCCATATTTAACTGCCCGAAAACAATCTGCTGCGTTGCATCAAAACGAAGTTCGAGATTGGCCTGTGTCCAACCAGTGAAATTGATACAGCCGAGCATCGAATTATAACTTCCGCGAAAGGCGAGCGGCGCAACAATTTTGTTATTCTCAAACTTTAAAACACTCTGCACGCCGCTGCCTTCCGGCAAAAGCGTAATGCGCCCGTCGCACTGGTCGCCTTGTAAAAGCGCGTAACCGGCCGAATCGGAACTTTTTGCTTCACGGTTTTCAGTCATACTCAAAGGAAACGAAGGCGCATTCATATCGCGGAAAATTGTTTTTAATACTTCATTGAAAAAGTCTTGTTTGAGAACAATCTGTGCCGTCGCGGGCGGATTTCCGCTTGCGTCAGGCAGCTGAATCGGTGCGCCGGGAATCTGTCCGGCACGCGGCACGCCGACGAAAATAAAAAACGTCAACAGACCGCCGAGAATCAAGCCCGCTAAACTTCCAACAATAAATGTTACGGTTTTACTCATAAAATATTTTGGCCGGAGCAAGAGGCTGCCTTGACTGCCGGCGTTTGAAAAATGCTCTAACCTTTTCCTTTCAACTTTTAGTGAAATTGAAACGTATTTTACGCCGCTTGGCAAGCAACGCAGGCGGACGAGCCGCTTCTCGCTCCGGTCTTAAAATCTCCTCTTTTATTTCGCCGCCGACGGCGTCGCCATATTTGAATTCGTATCTGAATTCGGATTCGATTGTGCCGTTTTCAAAACCTGCGAAAGCAGCATCGTCGCCGTGTTGAAAATTAAATCAGCCTGCGCTTTGACCTGCGTTGGATCCATTTTCTGAAAATCGGTCGGCACGGTAAAAAGTTCGGGCGTTGTTTGGGTTTTGATGTCGCTCATTTCCGTGATAATCCGCAAGCCTTTGAGGCCTTGCACGTTGCCTTGCGATTGCGAAACGGTTTCGGAATGAAGCGGCAAACCGGTTTCCTTATCAATCAAAAAGAAAGATTCGGTTTCAACCTGTCCGGCTTTGGTCTGCGTGTTAGTGACCGTTCCGTAGCGATATCTAATCGCCTGGCGGCCATTGACGTTTTCTTCGCCGACGCGTTCGACACCTTTGACGGTTTTGAGCTGATTGACGATCTGTTCGGGCATCAACAATTGGCGAACGTCAAAACCGAGCGATTCTTTGTCTAAAATAGCGTATTGTTTACGATTCGGCAAAATCATATAAGTTGTTCCGGCTTTGTCGAGATAAACAACTTTATCGCCGTTCGGGAGATTGAATTCCATCCGGCGGTCGGCGGCATTGCGTGCGACATTAGCCGAAATAGCCGGCATCGCCGCCGTTTTTTGTTCGCCTGTTGCTTCAAGTTTCAACTGGACAATTGCCTGGTATTGATCGGGTTCTTTGGTTTCAGAAATCGTCGTGTTCGAATTAATCACGGCGACATTCGCGTTACTATTTGTATTGTTGTTAGACGTATTGGATAAATTTGCATTTGTATTAACCGAATTTGTAATTGCGTTTCCGGTATTTGGTTGACAACCGGCCAATATCAACAAACTCGACATCGAAACCGCCAAAAATAACTTTTGCATTTGAAAAATCTCCTTTTAAACTGAATGAAATCAATACAGCCTTTATTTGGAAATTAACAAATGCAAAAGTTATGCCCGTCGAACATTTATAAAATTTATGGAGTTTATTTAACAACGCAACTATCGAGATAATCGGTCGGATCCATCAAGTCTTTGCGGCGGGAATAAGTCTTTAGAGGTCTGAAGTTGAGATACGTCATATTTCCTTTGACCGACGGATAACTGATGTCTTCCGCGTTTGAATACATCTCGAAATGAAGCATCGAGGCAACCGTCTGTGCGCCGACATAGGCGATCAACTGTCCTTCCGTCACCGTTGCGGTCGGTTCGATTCCATCCGGAACACGAATCCCGATTTCGCCGTAGCGGACCAGAAAATTTTGGTGTTTGACTAAAAGATCGTAAACCATCAGGCATTCCACATCCGGTTTACAGACGCTTTTTTGGTTGACCGCATCCCATACGTGAGGTCCGCTTTCAAAAAATCGGCGCGGACCGTAGATGACCGTTCCGTCTTCGACCGCATAAATTTCCGTTTCGGGAACGGCAATCAGGTCGCACGCCGGATGCAGAATACTGCCGCGATCATCACCAAACCTTCGTCCGCCGGTTTTATAACTCTGAGCCGGTCGAGCCGGTAATGGAAAAGTTGCCATAAAAAATCTCCTTTTATTTTTTTCAATTCAAAAACAAGTGTAATAAATTTCAAAGAATTTTTAAATAAATTCAGGCTTTTTCCAATTTAGCAAATTTCTCGATCAATTTTTTCTGCCCGAAACCGGGAAAACTGACGGTTAATTTAACATTATCGCCCGTTCCTTCGCGCCGCAAAACCAAGCCTTTGCCGTATTTCGTATGCCGGACGTGTGCGCCCGGAACAAAACCCGGTTCGGTTTTGGATTTTGGATTTTGGATTTTCGATTGGTCTGATAAGTCTTTTAATTTATCGTAGCCCGATGGTTGTTTTTGAATTGTCGGCGGCGGATTTTCGCCTTTCTTTTTGTTGAAAAATTCGGCAATCGCTTCGGTGTTGTTATAAGTTTTTCCGGTGTAAAGATTTTTCGGTTTTTCCGGATGATTTTCTCCGCGCAGCGCCGAAACTGCGTGTTTATTGGTTTTATTGGCATTGCTTTTGGCAAACGAAAGCCAGCTTGAACCGCGCGATAAATCTTCGATCAGTTCGAGCGGCATTTCGTTCAAAAACTGCGACGGTTCAGCCGCCGTTTCCTCTCCGTAAACCCGGCGGCGC
>JBDTZT010000466.1:0-4090 GCA_040005005.1 Actinomycetota bacterium | reverse complement strand
TTGTTGTAGCTGTCACGGAATCTAACATCACTCAGGAAATGATTGAAAATCTGCCGGTGAACAAAAATAAACCGACAGAACAAATGCGTTTCAAGATAATATCTGAAAAACCGCACTAAAAATTAATTGTTTCCAGATAGCTTCGCACCAGCGGCAAATCGGATTTCGCAAAATTTTCGGGCGTTTCGAGCAGAACGATCTTGCCTTTGTCCATCAAACAAATCCGCGTTCCCAGAATGAATGCTTCGTGCAGATCGTGCGTCACGAAAACGGCGGTTTTGCCTAATTCTTTCACTGTTCGCGCAAATTCCTTCTGCAAATTTACTCTTGTTAACGCATCGAGCGCACCGAAAGGTTCATCAAGCAGTAGCAGATCGGGATTTGCCGCGAGCGCCCGCGCGACGCCGACGCGCTGGCGTTGACCGCCCGAAAGTTCGTGCGGAAATCTGTCGACAAACTTCGGCGGATTAAGTCCGACAAGTTTAAGCATTTCCGTGATTATAGCCTGTTTTTTCGTTTCATCCCAATTTTCTAAGAGAGGAACGAGCGCGACATTTTCGGCAACCGTAAAATGCGGAAAAAGTCCGGCTTCCTGCAAAACGTAGCCGATGCGCCGCCTTAAGGTTATCGCTTTCCAATCGGTCGTCCGTTTGCCTTCGACCAAAACCGCGCCCGAAGTCGGTTCGATCAGGCGATTTATCAATTTCAAAGTCGTCGTTTTGCCGCAACCCGACTCGCCCAAAAGCACGAGAATTTCGCCCTGCGAAACTGCAAAATTCAAATCATCGAGAATTTTCGCGCCGCCGATCTGAAAACCGACATTGCAAAATTCGACAATATTTTTGGAAGTTTCAGCCATATTACGCAGTAAATTATAAATCAATAGCGGAAGCAAGCGAAATGTTTTGAGAAAAAAGATTTTTTATATGTTGTGGGCCGTATCCAATAAATTCCGAATTTTTCGGGCAAGCGCGTCGAAAGTAAAAGGCTTTTGAATAAAATTCGCGCCGGCGGCGATTATTCCGTGTCGGACAATCGCATCGTCCGTGTAGCCTGAAGTAAAAAGAACGCGCATTTGCGGATAGGCTTGCGTCAATTTTTCCGCCAATTCGCGTCCGCCCATTTGCGGCATCACGACATCGGTCATTAATAATTCAATCTTGCCGCCGTGTTTTTCACAAACAAACAGGGCTTCGATTCCGTTTTGCGCCTCGATGACCGTATAACCGCACGACTCGAGAACCTCACAGGTTAATTTGCGAACTATCTCTTCGTCTTCAACCAGTAGAATAGTTTCCGCCCCGCGTTGAAAATCTGATGAATCAACAGTTTGTTGTTCCATAAATTTACCGGTTTCCTCAATTTGCGGAAGATAGATTTTGAACGTCGTCCCATTTCCCGCTTCGCTGTAAACCCAGATATTTCCGCCCGATTGTTTGACAATTCCATAGACTGTCGAAAGTCCCAAGCCGGTCCCTTTGCCAATCGCTTTGGTCGTAAAAAAAGGTTCAAAGATATGTTGTTTCGTTTCCTGATCCATTCCGGTGCCGGTGTCGCTGACCGCCAGCAATACATAATTACCGGCTTTGACGCTGGTATGTCGGCGGGCGTATTGCTCATCAAGAACTATGTTTTCCGTTTCAATGACGATCGAACCGCCCTGCGGCATGGCATCCCGCGAATTGACGACCAGATTCATAAGCACCTGCGACAACTGCCCGGGATCAGCCTCTATTTTGCCAATATCAGGACTTAAAGCCGCGACCAGTTGAATGTCTTCGCCAATCAAACGCTGGAGCATAATTATCGTGTCGGAAATCACTTTATTAATATCCAGCACTTTGGGTTGCAGAATTTGCTGGCGGCTGAAGGCTAAAAGCTGACGCGTCAGTTCGGCGGAACGCTCACCCGCTTTTTTTATTTGCTCGATGTTGCGGCGGATCGGGTCATCTGCCGACAGAAGTTTCAGCGTCAAGTCGCTGTAGCCGTTAATCGCGGTCAGCATATTGTTGAAATCGTGCGCAATACCGCCCGTTAGCCGTCCGATTGATTCCAGTTTTTGCGATTGCCTGAGTTGTTCTTCGCTTTTGCGGAGTGCCTCTTCAGCCCAACGGCGTTCGGTCACGTCATTGACCAAAATGAGCCGCGAACGCCGTCCGCCAAAAATCAAATCGTGCGAAGTGATTTCCACATCAATCAGAGAGCCGTCTTTTTTTCGATGTTTTCCTAAATCCGCAGTATATATCTCGCCCGCCGAATTTGATAAATTTTCCAACCGCGCGGGAATATTTCCCGACTGGCGAATAGCCGTCACGTTCATAGACATAAACTCTTGATACGAATAACCATAATGATTAACCGCTGCCTCATTGACGGCTAGAAACTCAAGCGTTTCAGCATCAAAAACCCACATCGGGAGCGGATTGTTTTCGAAAAGAACGCGGTATCTTTCTTCCGATTCGCGGAGTGCTTCTTCGGCGCGTTTGTGTTCGGTAATTTGAAAAGCATTTGAAACAATCCCCGAAATAGCCGGATTATCGAGGAGATTTCTGAGTGTGCAGGCGAAATAACACCATTGCCCGTTTTTGTGCCGGAAGCGAATTTCTACTTCGACCATTTTGGCGGGGTTTTGCAGCACCTCGTCAAAAGCCGTATGCGCTTTTTCCAAATCGTCAGGATGGAGAAAGTCGAAAGTACTGTTTCCGATCAAATCTTCCGGTTCGTATCCGAGAATGCGTTTCAGCGACGGACTTTCGTAGCGCATGGTGCCGTCGGGGTTCAGAATCGAGATAAGGTCGGAAGCATTTTCAATCAAAGCGCGAAAGTAAGTTTCGCTTTGCTGAAGAAATTCCTCGGCTTCTTTACGTTCGGTGCTGTCGTGGCTGATGGCAATATATTGTTGCGGTTTGAGGGCGGCGTTAAGAAACGGAACAATCGTCATCGCAACCCAGTAATAAGAACCGTCTTTGGCGCGGTTTTTAATTTCACCTTTCCAGACCTTGCCATTGGCAATCGTCGCCCGGAGATTACGGATAAATTCTTCCGGGTGATAGTCATTGTTAATAATTTGGTGGTTTTGTTCAAGCAGTTCTGCGCGGGAATATTTAGAGATTTCACAGAATTTATCGTTGACGTAGGTAATGCGCCCGTTGGAATCGGTAATGGCGACAATCGTTGATTCATCCAGAGCAAATTTGATATGAGCCAATTCGGTTTGCGATTCGCGCAGGGCATTTTTAGTTTTTATTAGTTGGATCAGAGCGTCTTCGTCGTGTTTGCGCTCAAAGAGTCGCTCTACTTTAGCGATGAATCGGGTTTGCTCAAACGGAACTTCAAGGTAGTCATCGGCACCGGCGCGAAAACCTTCGACGGCACTTTCGCTGTCAGGGCGAAGCGCACTCACGAGCAGAACGGGAATGGTATGCAAATGCGGAACTTCACGGATTTGACGGCACATCTCGATTCCGTTCAGAACAGGCATTATTACGTCGCTGACGACTAAAGCGGGAGATTTTCGAATAGCAATTTCCAAGCCTTCCGCACCGTTTTGAGCGCGCAAAACTTTATAGCCGGCTTGTTCCAGCAGAAATTGGGTCAAATCAAGTTGGTCAGTATTATCATTAACAACAAGAATCGTCTCTGAATCAATTTGTTTCACTTTCAGGTTCCTCCCTCTGCAGGTAAAGGTTTCCCCTACTAGTTTCCGTCATAATTTAAAAGACAGTTATAGCTTGAAGCGCATCATTTGATTTTGTTCATCTTCAATAGCATTTTAGTAGGAGTTAGGAATGTAACTCGCGTTAAACTCTGTCAATAGTATTTAACTGAGGGCAACTCAGCTAAATACTATATCTATTACAAAGTAAAAATCAAGTAATTCAATTTGTCGCCGGTCGCAGCTCAATCAAAATGCCCCGCCGGGTGATTATCCTGTTTCCATTCATTCCAAAGTTCTTCCCCCTCGGCCATACTAATGCTGATAGTGTGGCCGCCGCGGAGATAGAGTTTGTATTCATTTGCGCCCTTTTCAATAACAACGATATCCCCTTTTTTGATCAGATGATTGCCTGATTCAATAACGTCATTTGCC
>JBDTZT010000465.1:0-4094 GCA_040005005.1 Actinomycetota bacterium | reverse complement strand
GTGCAGAATCAGAAAAAACAAAAACGCGGCATCAACGAAAATTATGCTCGGGAGTTGATGGAACTTCATACTTTGGGTGTTGACGGCGGTTACACGCAGCAGGACATCATCGAAGTTGCCAAATGCTTTACGGGTTGGACGATTGCCGACCCGCGCGGCTATCGCAAAGCCGCCGCCGATGAAATCAAAGGGCAGGAAAACAAACAATTGAACCGTCTGCAGCGCCAAGCCGGAGTTCCTGACGACATCGAATCGGGCGAATTTTATTTTAATAAAAACTGGCACGAAGACGGCGTAAAAACCGTTCTCGGACAAAAGATCAACGAAGGCGGAATGAAGGACGGCTTGAAGGTCATTGACATTCTCGTCAGCCAACCGGCAACCGCAAAATTTATCGCCAAAAAACTCGCGGTCAAATTCGTCAGCGATACTCCGAGCGATGAATTAGTTAATCGCGTTGCCAAAGCATTTTTGGACTCAAAAGGCGACATCAAAACGACTTTGAAAGCAATTTTCACCGATAAGGAATTTTTCGCGCCGGAAAATTACCGCGCCAAAATCAAAACGCCGTTTGAACTCGTCGTTAGCGCGATTCGCACGATCGGCGCGGACACGACTTCGAGTCCGGCGGTTTTGGCGATGCTCAACAAATTGGGCGAAGTTCCCTACGGCTATCAAGCTCCGACCGGCTACCCGGACACGGCGGAAGATTGGGTCAACACGGGCGCACTTCTCGAAAGATTGAATTTTGCCATCGCGCTGGCGTCAAACCAGATTCCGGGAACCAGGACGGATTTGAAACTTTTTGAGGCAACCAGCAAGGCGGCGATTCTGGATAAAACAATCGCGGTTGTTTTAGATAACGAAATTTCGCCAACCACCCGGGCGACGCTTCTGAAACAAATCGAACAGCCCTTGCCCGACGTAAAATCGCCCGACGAGGTAAATGACAATTTGGAAATGCCGAGTATGAACGGACAGGTAAAAGGCAACAAAATGAACCGTCAAGCGCGTCTGCTGGCACCGAGCGGAAATCCTGATGTCTTTAAAATCGTCAGTCTGGTTCTCGGAACGCCGGAATTTCAGCGTCAATAACTTTATAGTCAATTGTCAGCAGTCAGTTATCAGGTTTATTTTTGATGGCTGACTGCTTTTTTAGAAGCTATCTCAAAAATACTCAGCGTCTCTCTTTGCGTCCTTTGCGGGAAAATATCTTATTTCCCGCAAAGCCGCGAAGGACGCTGAGAAAGAATAGAAGATAATTAATCGTTACGCTATTTTTGAGATAAGTTATAGACAAAATTATGAGCAAATTTAGTTTGGCAATCGTTTCATCTTTTCTGCTTTTTTCCTTCGGCTGTGCGGTCAAAGCGCAAACCGCAAAAATATTAACCGAACCGGAACGCTTCAAGCTCGCGGCTGAATATTCTGCCGCCAATCGCGGCGTGTCGGTGCTGGTGATGAAAGGCGATAAGATTGTCTTTGAAGATTACGAAAACGGACACACGGCTGACGGTGCGTGGTTTCTTGCCAGCGGCACGAAATCTTTTTCGGGCGTGATGCTGGCGGCGGCGATTGAAGATAAACTCGTCAAAAGTTTTGATGAAATAATCAGTGACACGATCACCGAATGGAAAACCGACAAACAGAAAGCAAACATCACGCTGCGCCAGCTTCTTTCCTTAACCAGCGGAATTGACGCAGGACAAATCGGGCGTGTTCCCGAATACGCGGACGCGATAAATTCTCCCGTCAAATATGAAGCCGGAACAACATTTGAATATGGTCCCGTGCCGTATCAGATTTTCGGCGAAGTGATGCGGCGCAAGCTCGCCCCGAAAAAAGAAACGGTGATGGATTATCTGAAACGCCGAATTTTAGATCCAATTGGTTTAAAAGTCGCTTTTTGGCGAATGTCCGGCGGCAATCTGCTGCTGCCGCAAGGCGCCAATCTGACGGCGCGGGAATGGGTCAAATTCGGGCTTTTTCTCAAAAACGGCGGGCAATGGAACGGCCAACAAATTGTCGCGAAAAAACTGCTTGACGAACTCGTTAGCGGCTCAAAAGCAAATCCGGCTTACGGCATCACCTTCTGGCTCAATCACGAGGGCAAAAGCCCGACGGGAATGCCGACCGCGATGCGCGTTGAAACCAATAACGGCGAAGCGGTCAAAGATTTGTATATGGCGGCCGGCGCGGGAAATCAGCGGCTTTACATTATTCCGTCAAAAGATTTGGTGATTGTCAGACAAGCCGATTTCGGACAATTTGACGATCGGGAATTTTTAGGCCGATTGATTTTCGGGAAATCCAAGTAAAAAGGCGGTTGAGTCCTGCAAACCGACTTTTTTATCTTTTCACTTTAAAACATTTTCACTTTTTTTGTCACAAAATCCCGTTTGTTGGTGTTTTCATACCAGAAAGCGCAATCTGCGAAAAAATAATTACAAACTTCGGAGGGATTTTAGTGATGTTGAATTCAAATAAAATACGTTTCTGCTTTTATAGCTTATTGATGGTTGCTTTTGTTTTGGGCGGCGTGGAAGATGCTTCGGCGCAGGACAAAGACAAGGATAAAGACAAAAATTACAACAACGAGTTTTGCTCGAACGACTGGTCAAACGGCGGCAAGGTTTCGGGCAGTGATCTGCGTGAAATGACGGTTTCGGCGGGAAACTTGACGGTTGACGGCAAGCGCAACGGCGGAATTTCGGTCAAAGGCGAAAATCGTTCGGACATTTTGATTCGCGCCTGTGTGAAGACCTGGGCGAACACGGAAGAAGAAGCAAAATCACTGGCGAAAAATATCCGCATCGAAACCGGCGGAACGGTTCACGCCGAAGGTGCTTCGGAAGAAACGAACTGGTCGGTTTCTTATCAGATTCTCGTGCCGCGTTCGACCAATCTGAAATTGACGACGCTCAACGGCGGCATCGCAATTGAGAATGTCGAAGGAATGATTGAATTCAATGCGAAAAACGGAGGCATTCATCTGAGCAATCTCGCGGGCGACGTGGTGGGCAAAACGACCAACGGCGGTTTGCATATCGAACTCGCGGGCAACACTTGGAAAGGCAACGGGCTTAATGTCGAAACGACCAACGGCGGCGTGCATCTGACAATGGCAGAAAATTACGCGGCACATTTTGAAACCCGCACGGTCAACGGCGGTTTCAAAAGCGACATTGCCGGATTAACCGTCGAGAAAGAAAAAGACGAAAACGGTTACCGCAAACAAGGCGTCAACATCAGCCGCGACCTCAACGGCGGCGGCGCCCCTGTCCGCATCGTGACGACCAACGGCGGCGTGCATATCGACTCAAACTAGAACGAAATATTTACGCAAAAAAAGGACAAGGTAAAATTTCTTTCACTTTGTCCTTTTTCTTCAATTCTCTTGCTAAAGAGAACCACATTCAGAACATTCAACCAAATCTAAATTCACTTTGGACGGCTTAAAGATACGAAACTCACCTGTTTCCGTCGGGTCAATAAAAGTTATTTCAACGCCGCCGCAACAGCCTGCAATATATTCGTAAAACCATTTTTCATACGGAACATTGAAATTATCTTTAAACGTCGAATATCCTTTTTCAATTTTATCGGGCTTTCCCCAAACAATGTAAATCTTTCCACGATCAGTCATCCAACCTGGAATTCCTGATTCGAATTGATCAGTTTCGACAATCCTTTCGCAATATTCTTTTTGAAATTCGTTTTCTGCCGTGTCGGGATTTGGGTCACGCTTCGTCCAAAACCGTTCGATAAAAGCGTTGCGGTCGGCGGCGGTTGTGAGTTTCAAAAAAGCTGTTTTTTCGTCTTTTGTAATAATATGGCGAACGGATTTATTCGCCCACTGCTTGAAATCGCTTTCGCTCTGCGGTTGTTTTGTAGTGCAGGCAAACTCCAGAGCCGTTTGAGAATATGCTCCCAAAGTACCGCTCAGTAAGACAAAAATTATCGTTATAAAACTTCTCATAGCTTTCTTGATTCGTTAATCACAAAAATAGTTGGTTCATTGACTCAATTCTCTTTTTCACAATCCATTACCCCGGAAACTTCAGATTTGCGGCAAAGAAAACAATCACTAAAAC